>NZ_DGMH01000038.1:0-9812 GCF_002388305.1 Sulfitobacter sp. UBA4523 | reverse complement strand
ATCGGCAGGCTTTTGTGCGGCACTGCGGGATGTGGCGGGGGTCTTTATCGACGGGCGTTACCGCACGCAGGTCAAGGCGCAGGTGGCGGATGTCTATACGCCTGTGGCCTGGCCCGAAGTCTCGCTGGCCGAATGGCTGCGCGCACAGCTGCCTCAGGGTGGCGTTATCGGCTTTGATCCCTGGCTGCATGCCGCCGGACAGATCGCCCAGCTTGAGGACGCCTTGGACGGCAGCGGCATCACGCTGCGCCGCACCGATAATCTGGTCGA
Organism: Sulfitobacter sp. UBA4523; assembly: GCF_002388305.1. Lineage (NCBI taxonomy): Bacteria > Pseudomonadati > Pseudomonadota > Alphaproteobacteria > Rhodobacterales > Roseobacteraceae > Sulfitobacter > Sulfitobacter sp. UBA4523. The sequence goes on along the minus strand of NZ_DGMH01000038.1, from coordinate 9,542 downwards.
CCGCATCTGGGAGGACCAGCCCGCCCCGCCCATGAACCCCGCCAAGGTCCACCCGATAGACTATGCGGGCGAGGCCCATGGCGATAAGATCGCGCGGCTGGCCGAAGGGCTGCGCGACAAGGGCCGTGGGGCGGCGGTGATCACCCTGCCCGACAGCCTGTGTTGGCTGCTGAACATCCGCGGGTCCGATATTGCGCGTAATCCGGTCGTGCATGGCTTTGCCGTGCTGCACAGCGCGGGTCACGTGGACGCGTTCGTCGCCCCCTCCAAGCTGGAGGGGCTTGAGGCGCATTTGGGCGCGCATGTGACCCTGCATGCGCCAGAGGCGTTTTTGGATGCACTTGGCGACCTGTCGGGCCCCGTGCTGGTCGAGAAGGCCACCGTGCCTGTGGCTGTTTGGGACGCTTTGGGCGACAGGGTCGTCTGGGGCGACGACCCCTGCGCCCTGCCCAAAGCCTGCAAGAACGCGGCGGAGATCGAAGGCTCTGTCGCGGCGCATTTGCGCGACGGGGCGGCCTTGGTCGAGGTGCTGGCCTGGCTGGACGCGCAGCCTGCGGGCAGCGTGACGGAGACGCAAGTGGTGACCCAGTTGGAGACCGCGCGCCGCCGTGATCCGGCCTTGCAAGAGATCAGCTTTGAGACCATTGCCGGGACCGGCCCCAATGGTGCGATCATGCACTACCGCGTGACCGAGGACACCGATAGCCTTTTGCTAGACGGGCATCTGCTGGTGCTGGATTCGGGCGGGCAATATCTGGATGGCACCACCGACATCACCCGCACCATCGCCATCGGCACGCCGCCGGTCGAGGCGAAAGAAGCCTTTACCCGTGTGCTGAACGGTTTGATCGCCATGAGCCGTCTGCGCTGGCCCCAAGGGCTTGCCGGGCGGGATATCGAGGCTGTGGGGCGTTTGCCGCTCTGGATGGCGGGGCAGGATTTCGATCACGGGCTGGGCCATGGCGTCGGGGCCTATCTTAGCGTGCACGAAGGGCCGCAACGCCTCAGCAAGCTCAGCACGGTGCCCCTGTCCGAGGGCATGATCCTGAGCATCGAGCCCGGCTATTACCGCGAGGGGGCCTTTGGCATCCGGCTGGAAAACCTTGCTGTGGTGCGGTCTGCGCCTGATCTGCCGGGCGGGGACGCGCATCGCGCCATGCTGTCGTGGGAGACGCTGAGCTTTGCACCCATCGACACGCGGCTGATCGTGCCGCAGATGCTGACCCAAGATGCGCGAGACTGGCTGAACGCCTATCATCGCGACGTTGCGGAAAAGATCGGGCCGCGGCTATCACCGGTTGCGAAACTGTGGTTGGATGCGGCAACAGCGCCGGTTTGAGCGCGATATATTTCAGTTCATTCAGGGAGGACGGTCAGCAATGGCAGACCATATCAAGATATTGAAGTCGAACGGAACATGGACGGTGCGCGCAGGGGGCGCGGTACTGGCCGAAACACGTAATGCGCTTGAGCTGCGGGAAGGCGACCACGACGCGGTGATCTATATCCCCCGTTCGGATATCGCCATGGCGTTTCTGGACAAAACCGACAAGACCACCCACTGCCCGCACAAGGGCGATGCGCATTACTTCTCGGTTGTGACCAAAAGCCGGACGTTGGAAAACGTGGCATGGTCCTACGAGGACCCCAGCGAGGATGTCGCCGAGATCAAGGGCCATCTGGCCTTCTACCAATTGCCCGAGGTTGCGGTCGAACAAATCTAGGGCCCCCGAAAGGGCCCTGGAAATTCAAGATTAAAGCAAGGGGGGCTGCGGCCCCTCTTATGCGTTCAGCAGCCAGCTTGTGTCCGCGCTGAGATCGGCGGCGCTGGTGTTTTGCACGATCACCACGACATTGCCGTTGACCACAAGTTCACTGTCGGTGCCATTGGCTGCGGCGCGGATTTCGAACATCCCGTCACCGGGGGCAAATTGCGCGGGCGAGCCTTGGGTTTCCTGCAGGTAAAGCCCGTCTTCGGCGAGATTAAAGTCGGTCACGATGACCGGGGCCTTGCCCACTTGATCATAGCCGATGGCATTGATCACATCGGCCCCTTCGCCCCCTGTCACGGTATCGCCGTCGTTGGCGCTGATGGTGTCACTGCCATCGCCCCCCAGCACGACATCTGCCATCGTATCCGTATCGCCTGACACATTGCCGTCGAGGTTGAAGTCGAACGCGCGGATCACATCGTCACCGGCACCGCCGTCAATACTGTCGGTCCCCAGCCCCGAGATCAAAAAGTCATTCCCCGCCCCGCCGTTCAACGTGTCGTCGCCCAAGCCGCCGAACAGCGCGTCATTGCCAGCGTCGCCATCAATCAGGTCGTCGCCCCTGTTGCCCGCCAGCTTGTCCGGCCCCTCGCCGCCTGACAGCGTGTCATTGCCGGGGCCTGCGTTGATCGTATCAGCACCTGCGTCGCCAGACAGCGCATCATTGCCACTGCCGCCGTTGATCAGATCGCTTTGGGTGCCGCCGCTGATCACATCGTCGCCGCCATTGCCATTCAGCGTGTCGTTCAACCCGCCCCCCATCAACGTGTCGTTCCCGATGTTGCCGTTCAGCAGGTCGTTGCCGCCCTGCCCGTCAAGCATATCATCGCCCGCCAACCCGCTCAGCGTATCGCTGCCAACCCCGCCCATCAGCGTGTCATTGCCCTGCCCGCCACTGAGCCCGTCGTTGCCTTCGTTGCCCATCAGGATGTCGTCGCCGTCGTTCCCTTCGATGTAGTCAAAGCCTTCGCCACCGCTTAGCGTGTCATTGCCGCGCCCTCCCAGCACGGTATCCGCGCCAAAGTTGCCCATGGCGTCGTCATCGCCTGATCCGCCGTTGACCAGATCGTTGTTGGTGCCACCGCGCAGCACGTCATCGCCGGAACCGCCAAAGAGCGTGTCCATCAGCCCGCCGCCCAGAAGCGTATCATTATCGGCCCCGCCATCCAGATTGTCGGACCCGAGCCCGCCCACGAGGGAATCCGCGCCGCCAAAGCCGCCAAGGCTATCGTCGCCGCTACCGCCGATCAGCGTGTCATTATCGGTACCGCCATCAAGCGTATCGCTGCCGTTGTTCCCATTGAGCAGATCATCACCCAGACCACCGCGCAACATATCGCTGCCCTGCCCGCCAGAGAGATCATCGGTGCCCCCGAAGCCTGAAAGACTGTCCGCGCCGTTCCCGCCCAGCAATGTGTCGGCACCCGGCCCGCCGTTGACGGTATCGCGACCCTCTTCGCCATTGCCAAGATTGTCGCCACCGCCAAGGTTCAGCAGGTCATTGCCCGCGCCACCCTGCACCGTGTCATCGCCGCCAAAGCCGTTTACAGTGTCGTCACCGCCAAACGCGTCGATGTCATCATTCGCGCCCGTGCCCGTGACCAGATCAGGGCCGTTGGTGCCCTGCTGCGTAGCGATCTGCGGGTCTGTCACCTCGGGCTCTGCCACGTCTTGCATGTCATCATTGGTATCGTCGTCATCGCTGCTGCTATCAATCAATCCCGCAAATCCCAAAAGCGCGAGCGCTGGTAACAAAGTCAATCCAAGCATGTTCAAATCCCTCTAAGCTATACCCAGAGTGTAGCTTACGCTGAGGAACGCAAGAAAGACAAATTACCGCCGCATTTCAGACACATTTCAATATTTAGGACAGTTCACCCCTGCCGCACCTACTGTCGCGAATACAGCGACAATCAAGAATGTTCCTCGGCCGCTGTCTCGGCCAGGGCGCGGTTATAGGCCTTGAGCGCATCCACATGGAACAGCGCGCCCAGCAGTTCGGGCGGCGATTCGGGCTTGAGCGTGACCACGGGAATAAACGCCGCGCCGGTCTGCTCGAAAATCGGCATCGCGGCCTCTAGCGTGGCGGTGCCGTCGATATAGGTCCCCTCGCCGATCAGATCCCAGCAGGTTTCTTCGTTCGCAGCGCGCAGGTCGTCGGGGCGGCGCATGATGCGGCCCACCATGAACATGCCCAGCAGATAGGCCTGAGGACCGGCGGCAAGGTGGATACCACGGCGTTCCATCTGCGTCAGAAAAAAGCTGCGGTGCACCAGACGCGAGGCAAGCGCGGTCGACATGCTAACAGCGACCATCACCGCCAGACCTGTCTGCCAGTCTCCGGTCAGTTCGAATACAATCAAGGTGGTAGAGATCGGCGCCCCCAGAACGGCAGCTGCCACCGCGCCCATGCCTGCCAGCGCGTAAAGCGACGTGGCCCCCGACATCGTGGGAAAGACGCCCGTGGCGATCAAGCCGAAGGCCAGTCCCGTCAGCGCCCCCAACATCAGCGAAGGCGAAAACACCCCGCCGCCCATCCGTCCGCCGAGAGTGATCGACACCGCGATGATCTTGAGCACGGCAAAGACAACGGCTTCGTGCAGGATCATATCACCGCTTAGCGCGCGGGTCGTCGTCTCGTATCCGACGCCGATGATATGCGGGAACCATAGTGCAATCACGCCAAGGATTGCCCCTGCCACGGCAGGGCGCAGGTAGCGCGGCAGCTTGCTGCGGGCCTGTATGAAGTTGCCGAAATCCTCGGCCCAGAAGATGCCGCGCATCAGAAAGACCGCCACCACACCGCAGGTCAGCCCCAGCAGCAGGAAGGCGGGCAGCTCGGCATAGAAGGACATATCGCCCACGGTGGGCAGGGCAAATTCGGTCAGGCCGCCGAATTCCAACCGGTTGATCACAGTGCCTGCGGCCGACGCGATCACGATGGGCGCAAAGGCGTGCACGGCAAAGTGGCGCAACACGATCTCGAGCGCGAAAAGCGCGCCTGCGATCGGGGCGTTAAAGCTGGCAGAGACGGCCGCCGCAACGGCGCAGCCCAGCAGGTCACGACCGGTAATACCGCTGGCATTGATCCGGCGGCTCACCAGGGTCGAGATCACGCCCGCAAGGTGGACCACCGGCCCTTCTCGCCCTGACGATCCGCCGGTGCTCAGCGTGATCAGCGAGGCCAGCGCCGACGCAATACCGGCCCGTGTTTCCACCCGACCTTCGTGCAATGCCGCGCCAAGGATCACATCGCCGACGCTGCGCACGCGGGCGTCTCGAGTGAAATTATGCAAGATCAGCCCCACGGTCAGCCCGCCGATGGTGGGGATCAGAACGACCCAATACCAATCAAGGCTGCCGATAAAACTATGCAAGTGCTGCACATCTTCGGTGCCATAAAGAAACGCCTGTAATGCGTTGATCCCTTTACGAAAAAACAGCGCGGCAAAGCCAGCCGAGATGCCGATTGCAAGCGCGATGAACCAGAAGGTGACCTTGCCCGGTCCTTTTTCACGCAACACATCCCACCCCAAACGCGCATGGCTGCACAACGTGTCATACTGCTGGTTCAGAAAGGGGCGCGGTTTCAAAGGCATGGCGGCTTTGCTGTCAGGGTTTACCCATGTCTAGGACAGAGCCGCCTGCGTTAAAACCCCTGCAATCAAGACTGTGCCGCTAGCTGGCGAATTCTTCGCCCAAAAGCTCGCGCGCGGCGGCGCGTGCGGCCTCGGTAATCGTATCCCCTGCCAGCATCCGCGCGACCTCGTCCACGCGTTCCGGCGCGGACAGTGGCGTAACCGTCGACAGGGTCTTGCCCTTGGACACGGCCTTGGACACGCGCCAGTGATGCGCGCCCAAAGCGGCAACCTGGGGGGAGTGGGTGACAACAAGCACCTGCCCGCCCTGCGACAGCGCCGCCAGACGACGCCCCACCGCATCGGCGGTCGCACCGCCGACACCCCGGTCGATTTCGTCAAAGATCATCGTCAGGCCGGTTTGCCCCTTGGCCAGACAGACCTTAAGCGCGAGCAGAAAGCGGCTGAGCTCCCCGCCCGATGCGATCTTGCCCAGTGGGCCCGCAGGCGCGCCGGGGTTGGTGGCCACGGTAAAGGACACCGCATCGCGGCCTTCCGGTCCGGGCGTTTCCTCGGTGATCTGCGTGGCAAAAACCGCGCGCTCCATCTTGAGCGGGGCAAGCTCTGCCGCGACGGCCTTGTCCAGCTTGCCCGCTTTCTTACGACGCGCGTCGGTCAGGGCGTCGGCTGCGGCATCATAGGCGGCTTGGGCGTCGCGCACGGCTTTCTCCAGGCCCGCCTGTGCGGCCTCGCCTGCGTCCAGCGCGTCCAGCTTGCCGCGCAGCGTCTCGGCAAAGCCCGCCAGATCGTCGGCCAGCACCTCGTGCTTGCGGGCCATGGCGCGGATCGCAAAGAGGCGCTCTTCGGTTTCTTCCAGCTCGATCGGGTTGAACGACATGGTGTCGATGGCGGCGACCACGCCTTCCATCGCCTCGTCCAATTCGACCATCGCACGCGAAAGCGCGGCCATCGGGGCCTCTAGCGCGCCGTCGGCTTTATGGGCCACCCCGTCGAGCCAGCGCAGGGCGTCGCCCAGCTGTGTCTCTGCCCCGCCCTGCCCCATCATCTCGTAGGCGTTGACCACATCGCTGCGAATCTTTTCGGCGCTTTGCATCAGGCGCCGGCGCGCGTCGAGCTGTTCTTCCTCGCCCGCTTGCGGGTCCAGCTTGTCCAGCTCTGCCACGGCGTGGCGCAGGTATTCTTCTTCGGCGGCAATCGCCTCGCGTTCGGCGGCGGCCTGTTTGGCAGCCTTGCGCGCCGCAGCCAAGGCAGACCACGCCTGCCGCACCTTGTCGCGCAGCGGGGCGGTGCCGGCGAATTCATCCAGAATGGCGCGGTGGCCCTTGGGGTCAAGCAACCCGCGGTCATCATGCTGGCCGTGCAATTCGACCAGTGTTTCCGACAGCGCGCGCAGCACCTCCCCCGAGCAGCGGCGGTCATTGACCCAAGCCGTTTTGCGCCCGTCAGACCCGTTGATACGGCGCAAGATCAGCTCGCCCCCGCCGGGCAGGCCCGCCTCCTCCAGCACCGCATGGGCGGCGTGACCTTCGGGCAGGTCGAACCATGCCGTGACCTCGCCCTGAGACGCGCCCTGACGCACCAGATCGGCACGCCCGCGCCAGCCCAGCACGAACCCGAGACTATCGAGCAAGATCGATTTACCCGCCCCGGTTTCGCCGGTCAGAACGTTCAAACCCGGCTGAAACGCAAGTTCCAGCCGGTCGATGATCAGCATATCCGAAATATCTAGGCCGCGTAGCATGGGTCACTATCCGTGTGGGCCGTCAAAAGGCGCGTGGTCAGATCCATTCGCCCTTGATCGTTTGGCGGTAGATCGCGGTCAACCAGTTATCGCCGAAGGACTTCATTTCAAGCCCCTGACCGGTCAGCAGCTTATAGCTTGCCTCGTACCATTCGGTGGACTGGTAGTTGTGCCCCAGAATGGCGCCTGCGGTCTGCGCCTCGTCCGTGAGACCCAGCGACAGATACGCCTCTACCAGACGGTGCAGCGCCTCGGCGGTGTGGGTGGTTGTCTGGAAATCCTCGACCACGACGCGGAAGCGGTTGATCGACGCAGTATAGTGTTTGCGACGCAGATAATAGCGCCCCACTTCCATTTCTTTGCCCGCCAGATGGTCAAACGCCAGATCGAATTTCAGCACGGAAGACCGCGCATATTCGCTGTCTGGATAATCCTCGATCACGCGACGCAGTGCTTGCAGCGCCTGAAAGGTCAGCCCCTGATCGCGGCCAACTTCGTCGATCTGGTCATAGTAGCTTAGCGCGAGAAGGTAGCTTGCATAGGACGCGTCATCATCATCGGGGAAGAAATCAATATAGCGCTGCGCGGCAGAGCGGCTGTTAGGGTAATCCTGATCCTGATGATAGGCGAAAGCCTGCATGATCAGCGCCCGCTTGGCCCATTCGGAATAGGGGTACAGGCGTTCAATCTCGGAGAAATATTCAGCCGCTTCGGCAGGGCGTTTGCGGTTCAGTTCAAATTCGCCACGCTCGTAAATCTGCTCGGCCGAGTATGTTTCAAGCGGAATTTCCTGAGGGTTGAAGAAGCTGTTGGTCGTCCGACCCGTGTCCTGAGCACCACCGCACGCGCCAAGAACGCCCGCCAAAAGCACCGCACCGACCACCCGCTTGCGCGACATCGTACCCGTCATGCGTTTCACCCTCGCTTTAAACTCTGCGTCACGTTTCACGATACGCCTTTGCCCGTGACTAGCACAAGGTTTCGCGCAACAAAACGACCATTCGGCAGTCCCCTGCAAGGGCGGCTGTCGACGGGCCAAATCGTAAACAAAGGATTACCCAAGCCCCACCGGAGTTTCAACCGTCGTTAACGCCCTGCCCTGCGACATCGCGTTACCGCTTTCAGGCAACGGCGGGGATTTCGTCCCACTCAAGACCAAAGCCGGGCAGACGCGACGCCATTTGCGCGTCACATTCAACCATGCGCACGGCACCGGGGGTCGCGAACAGCGCCCGCAGCAGCGTGTTGGTCAGGCTGTGGCCGGCGCGCACGCCGGTGTAATGGCCGATCAGCGGAGCGCCGGCCAGCGCCAGATCCCCCAAAGCATCCAGCATCTTGTGGCGTACGGGTTCGTCCGCGTGGCGCAGACCACCGGGGCTCAGCACTTGGTCGCCGTCAAAGACGACAGCATTTTCACCCGCGTGACCGCCCAATGCCAGACCGTTCGCCTGCATCGCGTCTACATCCGCTTGACGGCAGAAGGTCCGGCTGTCGCAAAGTTCGCGGGCGAAGCTGCCGTTGTTCATGACCAGCGATTTTTCCTGATGGCCGATGGCGGCATCGGCGAAATCGATGACAAAGTCGATCTTCAGGGTGTCTGCAGGTGCGATAGTGGCCGAGGCTTCGCCATCCGTCACGGTGACCGTTTTCAGCACTTCGAAAGCGCGCACAGGGGCCGCGAGCACACGCACGCCACGCTGCATGATACCCCGCACGAAGGGCGCGGCAGAGCCGTCGAGGATTGGCACTTCGGGGCCGTCAATCTCGACCAGCGCGTTGTGGATGCCACAACCGGCCAGCGCGGCCATCAGGTGTTCAACAGTAGAGATTTGCAGGCCCGCCGCATTTTCCAGCTTGGTGCAAAGAGGCGAGCGATTCACCGCAACCCAGCGGGCGGGGATCAGGCGATCGCCCACATCCACGTCACTGCGCGAGAACCAGATACCGTGATGCGCGCCAGCCGGACGGATCGTCACAGTTGCAGGACGGCCGGAATGAAGGCCGGTGCCGCTAAAGCTGATCGCTGTCTTAATGGTTGTCTGCACGGTCAATACTCACTGTCCAAAGATCATCTGTCTAAGTTGAACTCTGTCCTAACGGGGCCGTTCCTAATGCTCAATTCAATCATTGCTACCGTCTGAAACATCACTGTCACAATTGGGCGTTAACGTGCGCATACCCCCAATAATCCATTGTTATATATAGATTTCAGGCTCCCGATCATCCCTGAACTGCCGGCGAAGCGTGAACATATAACAGCAATATTTCAACGAATGTTACCGACCCGCGCACCCCAATTGCTGCACCGCAGCACGCCTAAAGTTGTGGCCCTAACGGAAAAGACCACCCCTAAGGGTGGCCTTTCGGACGTTTACGAGGACGTCTTAGGTAAGCTTAGTTCGCCTGACGACGCAGGAAGGCAGGGATTTC
>NZ_DGMH01000011.1:23723-34291 GCF_002388305.1 Sulfitobacter sp. UBA4523 | reverse complement strand
AGGGACCAGCGGGGGGCAGGTCAATGGCTGTCGTGCTTTTTGTCGCCATGAAACAGGTTGTTTCGAGCGGTTTTAATACTTTGGAAGAGGCTTGCCGTATCGTGTGGTGAAACGGGGTCTCCTGACCAGTCTACGCCACCATCATCGGTTGTGATGAGGTGATCCGGAGGAGCCTCGAAGTAAATTTTCGCTTCGTCGGACCCTGCCATATTCTGGAAGAACTCTTGCGGTAGGCGCTGAGCGAAAGTGTGCCAAGCAGCATCCGCATGGGCCTCCCGGCGAAATCCGCCTTTCTTCATTGCGTATTCAAATCGGCTAAACACTGCCAAGAGGTCATATCCTGCTTCAGATAGTCTGGGCCGATAGTATTCTTCAAGCTTCATCCTGCACCTCATTGATCCGATGTAAGAGTGTATAAGGCCATCCAAGTGAAGCTGCTTCACTTATTGACTGCGGCAATGACTGCTTTCAAGGAATTGCAACGCAGCAATGTCTATGACGTTGGATGTCCGGTTTGGGCCGTTCGCTGCGTCCGACACGATGGGTGGCTTATGCACTTTGACGGTAGGTGCGAAGATTCCCTATAAAGGTAGGGAGATCGGCTATTAAGCTTTAGATCGCCGAACGAATGGAGAATTTGCCCCGCAACCCTTCGCTTACGTCATCGCGCGCTGGCGGCGGCGCTGTTGGGTTGACCACAGACGGTACACCTCAAGAGCGACCAGAGGCGCAAAATGCACCAGAGCCGCGCCGACGCCGCCCCAATCGTGCAGGGCAGCCCAGTGGATGAGGGTTAGTATAGCCGCAGCATAGACAAACTGCTGTAGCTTTTTCCACGACCGCCCAAGGCGGCGCACCCATGCGTCTGTCGAGGTAACAGCCAATGGCACAAAGATAAGAAAAGCGATCCAGCCGGTCCAGATGTACAGCTTTGATACCTCGCCGTCAGTGAAGGCTATGGCGCCTTCATCAATGAGATAAAGCACCGTGTGGGCCAGCGCGTAGAAGAATGCGGCCACGCCAAGATAGCGCCGACGCTTCATCAGCCAGCGCGGCCAGCTCGCATCGCGAAAAAGCATCATCAGCGGGGTGATCATCATCGCGATGATCATGAACCGCGCGGCGAATTCACCGGTGGGATGCAAAAGACTGCTGACCGCGTCCGGCGCGCCGGAGGTCAGGCCAAGGGTCATTGGAATGGCGGGGAGGCTCAACAGCGCCCAGAAGGTGAGGGGGTGATCCCATGTGGATTTCAGCACGCAGATATCTCCGAAAGGTTGGTCGTTCTACGCGGGTCGCCCCGCGTATCTGTGGCGATCAGCGTAACAGCGAGGCGAAATAATCTTCCCAGCTTTGATGCGGGCGTCCGGTCGCGGCGTCATAATCGCCGGGGGCGTCAAAGGCGCCGCGGCGGATACCGTCGTAGATGCCGCCGATAATCGGGCCGATAAAATCGCCAAGCTCGGCGGTGCGGTCAGCCACATAGTCTTCGGCCGACATGCTGCGATAGGTAAGCGCGGTGCCATATGCGGCGTTCATGTACTGCGTTAGTTCCGCCTGAGTGATCGGCGTACCGTTCAAATCAAAGGTTTGACCGTTCAGCTCGTCCCGCGTCAGCAAAGCGGCATAGGCATGGGCCAATTCGGAACGGGTCGTGTAGCCGCATTTGCCGTCCCCCGCGCTGTTGGCGATCTCGCCCTTGGCGCGGTAGCTGTCGATATATTCAACGTCAGGCTCGATGTAGATGCCGTTGCGACCGATGGCCCAGTCCAGACCGCTGGCGCGGATGTCGGCCTCGGTCTGGCGGTTGCTCTGCACGACGGGTGAGAAGGCGGTCCCAACTTCTGGACCTTGAATGCTGGTGTAAACGATCTTGGCCACGCCGGCGGCCTTGGCCGCCTCGATCACGTTACGGTGCTGGCCGATGCGGTCTTCGGGCAGGGCCATGCCTGAGACGAGCACAAGGGCATCAACGCCTGCAAGGGATGTTCGAAGCGCGTCCGGCTGGTCATAATCGCCGGGGCGCACCTCGATCCCTAACTCGGGGGCATTGCCCGGCGTCCGGGCGAGGCCGATGACCGAGGCGTGATCTGTTCGTTCTATGAGTTTGCGGGCGATTTCTTGACCGAGTTGTCCTGAAACGGCGGTGACAGCATAGCGCATCGGGCTCTCCTTTGACTGGGGTCTCGCTGGCAGGGCCTGACGGGCCCTGCCATGTTGCGGATATTAGCCGTGGTAGGCTTGGCTGACTGCAAAGCTGTCTTCGAACCAGTGCCACAGCACCACCTGACCATCGCGGACCTTGGCACGCAGGGCAAAGGTGAAGGGGCCAGTCCCTTTGCCGGATTTCGTTGTGATGCCGCTCATCTTACCAAAGACGGCAACGGTGTCGCCTGCGGCAAAGGCATCTGTGTTGTCCCAAGCGGTTGTCTGAAAATTCTGGCCAAAGACGCCAAGAAAGTCGAAGACTGCCTCCTTGCCGCGTGCCTCACCGATCCACGGCAAGCTTTCGTCGCCCTCGTTGTGCCAGACCATATCGTCGGCCATCAGGGCCCGCATTTTCTCCATATCGCCCGCCCCCATCGCGCCCATGAAGGCCATTACGGTGTCAAAGCTCTCTTGTGTAACTGTGTCCATGTCTTTTGCTCCTGCGTGTTGTCCGAGAATGATGGCCAGAGATGCGCCGAGTGACGTTTTCAGAAGGGTTCTGCGTTTCATGTGTCGCTCCATATCGGGTGCCCCGAAGGAATGGGGGCCTTGGTTAAGTTCAAGATTTCGGGTGCCACTCCGCGCGGCACCCGAAAAGTTCGGGCCAGCTCAGCTCTCAGGCGGCGTCGGTCCAAGTGAGCTTGGGGTCTTCGCGGAAGGCAAAACGTTCGAGGTGGCTGGTAATGACCTGCACGACCTTATCGAGCGCGGCCCGGTCATCGGCTGTCGCGCTCAGTGACAACTGGCCCTTTGTTGCGGCCAGTTCACATGCCCCGAAAGGCAGTTCGATATGGCCGTTTTGGCGCGTGTGGGTGACGGGCACCTTATGGCCGAAATGTTTGCAGAGCGTGCCTAGATAACGCTCTGCGCTTTCGGTGTTGAGATGAGTGGTCGCTTTCATGGCGGTGTTCCTCGTGTTGCAAGGAACATCTATTCCCGGCGCATTGATCGGGGTATTCATGGAATCCAGAAATGATAGTTCCGGCAGGCCGAACAATGATCGATCATCTAAAGCATATGGCCATCTTCGCCCGGGTGGTGGACGAAGGCTCGTTCCGGGCCGCGGCGAAAGCCCTTGGCGTCGCACCGTCGCGGGTGAGTGAAACCGTCTCCGAACTCGAAGATTTCCTTGGCGTGACGCTGCTTTACCGCACAACCCGCAAGATCGCGCTCAGCAACGAAGGGCGGATGTTCTACGCCCGGGTGACCGACATGCTGCGGAGCGCCGAAAGCGGGTTGAATGACCTCAACGCCCTGTCGTTGGAGCCGGTGGGTGCGCTTAGGGTGTCGATCCCTGCCTTTATGTCGTCATCGACCCTGTCGACGGCGATCGCTGAATTTTCCCGTCTTCATCCGCAAGTCGCCCTGTCGCTGGCTTTTTCGGATCAGAGGATGGACCTTATCAACGATGGCTTTGATGTGAATATCCGCGCGGGCTGGCTCGACGACAGTGCGATGATGTCGCGCAAGCTGGGTGAAAGCGCGCGTGCCTTGGTGGTCGGCAGCGACTATGCCGCAACGCGCCCGGCCCCCGCACATCCTTGCGATCTGGAAGACTGGGACTGGGTGCGCTACCGACATCGCTCAGACTATACTCGTCTCAGCGGCCCCGGCGGGGAAGAGGCGAAAGTTCTGGGCCAAGCCCGGCTGGAAGTGGACAGCGTGGATGCCCTCTACCATTTCGCCTGCAAGAACCTTGGCGCCACGGTTCTGCCCGAGCATCTCGCCGCCCGGGGGGAGACGGAGGGCAAACTGAGCCGCCTGTTCCCCGATTGGCGGCTGAAACCGTTGGGAATTTTTGCCGTCTGGCCAGACACCTCGCGCCGCGAGAACCTCACGCTTCTGTTCGTTCGGTTTTTGGCAAAAGAGCTCCATCAATAGGACGGTGCCTATCGGGCCATTTGGTCCGGCATGAAGGGGCATCTGCCACGTCGCCTTAGATTACCTCATGGTGCGGCCAAATGAGCCTTTCGCTGAACGAAGCCCCGGTGCAGGTGGCTGAACGCAAGGCCAAAAGATACGATCTTTGCCGGGTCCTCGTTCCTTCGGACAAAGATGCTCAGATGACGGCCCAAGTCCCGAAGGTCAGCGCACTTGGCGGGTCGCTCACGATCATCGCAACCCTTTCGCAAGGTGATCAAGCAGCAGCCGGACCTTTGGCGAAAGATGCCGGTTCTGCGGATAGATCGCCCAGATGCCATCGTCCGGCGCGCGATACGTATCCAAAACAGAGACCAACCGACCGGCCCGCAGCTCCGCCTCGACGTAATAATCCGGCAATTGGATGATCCCGAGGTTCTTCAGCGCCGCATCGACCAGCGATGCGCCGCTGTTGCAGCGGAGATTGCCTTTCACCCGGATGTGGCGGGTAGTTCCCTTTTCCTGAAAACGCCAATAGCCCAAAGTGCCTTGCAGACAGTTGTAGCCGTCAAGTTCGGACAGGGTGTGCGGGGTTCCGTGAGCGGAAAGGTATTCGGGTGCCGCGCAGGTGTAATGCCTGCGAGAGGCCAGCCGCTTTGCCATCATGGAGCTGTCTTCCAACTCTCCCAGCCGGATCGCAAGATCGTAGCTTTCCGCTACAAGATCGAGCAGCTGATTGGTCAGCCTGAGGTTGACCTCAAGATCAGGATAGCGCCGCACGAAGTCATTCACCAAAGGCGCGATGCGGTTCTCGCCATATGTCACCGGGGCTGTGAGATTGAGCCGTCCCTTGGGGCTTTGATGCAGATCGGTGATCGCGCGCTCGGCTTCGGCCAGCCCATCAAGCACCTGCCGGCAATGGTTGTAATACACCTGACCCGTCTCGGTGATCGTGACCTTGCGCGTGGTGCGGTAGAACAGCTTGGTGTCCAATCGCGCCTCAAGTGCGCCGACTTGGCGGCTGACCTGAGCCGTAGAAATACCCAAGCTGTTGGCAGCAGCTGTAAAGCTTTGGGCTTCAGCGACGGCCACAAATTCTGATACCCCCTCCCAACTCAGCATGATGTTCCTTTCAATCTTAATGGCGGAAGAACTATTGCTAATAGGTAACGGTGTTTTGCAGATATCTCTGATTATCGCCAGTGGGAAACAGTGTAAATGACTGTCCCTACACCGTCACCCGCCAAAATAGTCCTAACCGCGAAGTGAGACCCATGACCGATATCATCAAATGCAAAGCGGCCGTCGCCTGGGCCGTTAACGAACCTCTCTCGATCGAGGAAATCGACGTAATGCCGCCTAAGGCTGGCGAAGTGCGCATCAAAATTATCGCCTCGGGCGTTTGCCATACCGATGCTTTCACTTTGTCGGGCGAAGACCCCGAAGGCCTGTTCCCGGTCATTCTGGGCCATGAAGGGGGCGGGATTGTCGAATCCATCGGCGAGGGCGTCACCAGCGTGGCGGTGGGTGACCATGTGATCCCGCTCTACACGCCAGAATGTGGCGAGTGCAAATTCTGCAAATCCGGCAAGACCAACCTCTGCCAGAAGATTCGGGAAACCCAGGGGCGCGGTCTGATGCCCGACGGCACCAGCCGGTTCTACAAGGATGGTCAGCCCATCCTGCACTACATGGGCTGCTCGACCTTCTCGGAATACACAGTGCTGCCCGAGATATCGCTTGCCAAGGTTAACCCCGATGCGCCACTGGAGGAGGTCTGCCTGCTGGGCTGCGGCGTCACCACCGGCATGGGGGCTGTTATGAACACCGCGAAGGTCGAAGAGGGGTCGACCGTTGCGATCTTCGGCATGGGCGGCATTGGCCTGTCCGCCGTGATCGGCGCGACCATGGCCAAGGCCAGCCGGATCATCGTGATCGATATCAACGAAAGCAAATTCGATCTTGCCCGCAAGCTGGGTGCCACCGATTTCATCAACCCCAAGGATCACGACAAACCCATTCAGGACGTGATTGTCGAGATGACCGACGGCGGCGTGGATTACTCCTTCGAGTGTATCGGCAACGTCAATGTTATGCGCTCGGCGTTGGAATGCTGCCACAAGGGCTGGGGCGAATCCGTAGTCATCGGTGTCGCAGGGGCAGGGCAGGAAATCTCGACCCGTCCGTTCCAGTTGGTCACGGGCCGCGTCTGGCGGGGGTCGGCTTTTGGCGGGGTCAAGGGACGCTCCGAGCTACCTGACTATGTCGAACGCTATATGAACGGCGAGTTCAAGCTGAATGATTTCATCACCCATACTATGGGGCTGGAAGAGATCAACGAGGCCTTCAAGCTCATGCATGAAGGAAAAAGCATCCGCTCGGTCATCCACTTCGGCGAATGATCTTCCGCCGGTCGCGCCGTCTGTAGGCGCGGCCGGGGTGATCTGCAAGCGGTGCTGGAAAGCCTAAAGTCAGCCCACCTCGCGCCGCTGTGCATCCCTGACCAGCGCTGCCATTCGGTAGAACCCATGCGCCATCTTGGTGAAAGGCGTGAGCAGGAAAAACGCCAGCACCGCGCCGAGGTGTATGACCAAAAGACCCGGCATCCAGCCAGAACCGCTTGCCGCATAGAGCAGCAGCCCCGATAGTCCGACAAATCCCAGCAACCCGGTAAAGGCTATTTCGCCGCCAAAGGCATTAGTCGCGCCGAGCGATTTGTCAGACCGCAGCTTGAGCCAGACCATCTTGCCACAGCCCAACACCAGCAGAACACCGCCGGAAAGGCCGAGGATCTTGGGGGCGGAAAACAGCCCGTAGGGGGCGGGCATATCGAGCAGGTAATGCATCAGCGTCGCCACGCTGGTCGAGGCAAAGCACAACAGAAAGCCATACATGATTGCCTGATGCGCATAGCGGCGGGCATGGGTGAACCGGTCTTCGTCTTCAAAGTTGCAGCCGTCGCCGTGGCCGCCCTTGAGGTTGCGCATGTTCGCGACAGAGGCGATGGCCCCGCGCAAATGCGACAGGCGAACCCGGGTGCCGCCCACGGTTTGCCAGTAGCGGCGCAGGCCGATGGCAATGCTTATCAACGGAAACAGAAAGGCGGGCAGGAAGATCGCTACCATCGCATTGTGAGACAGTACCGCATAGAATCCTTCGCCTCCAGCGGCGGCCAGCGCACGGGCAGCCCAAAACAGCAATGCAAAGCCCAAGACAGTGGCGAGCACTATGGCGAGGCCGTTTTTCTGGAAGGCTTTCCCGGCGGCACGTGGAAAGGCAAACTCTTCCCAACTGTCTTGGCGCACATCGGCCAAGGCTTGTGGCAGGTTCAGGTCAAACTCATGCGGGGCGGTGTATTGGCACGCATAGTAGCAGCCCCGGCAATTGTGACAGAGGTTCGCCAGTTGCGTTAGATCCCCGTCAGAAAAGGCACGTTCGGCTTGCAGGGCCGGGAAGACCGAGCAGTACCCCTCGCAATAGCGGCAGGCGTTGCAGATTTCGGCCTGACGGCGTGCCTCTTGGAGTAGATCAATTTGCATGGGCTGCGGCCTCCTTGCCTGCGATACGTCCGAATACGGTGCCGATGGTCATGCCGAAACCGGCGAGGTAGCCTTGGCCTAGGATCGACCCGGCCATGGTTTCGCCCGCAGCCCAAAGGTTGCTGACAGGGCGGTCATCGATGGAACATTGCGCGTTTTCGTCCACCTTCAGGCCGAGATAGGTAAAGGTGACGCCAGTGCGCAGCGAATAGCCGTAGAACGGCGGCTCGGTGATGGGGCGGGCCCAATTGGTCTTGGGCGGGGTGAGGCCGGATGTCGCCACGCCGTCCAGTTCGGTTGGGTGAAAGCCGCTTTGATCGCCGCAGGCTTCGTTGAATTCGGCCACGGTCTGCGCCAGCGCGTCGGCGGGCAGGCCCATTTTGCCCGCCAGTTCCGCCAGCGTGTCGGCCTTGATCGGGGGGAAAACCGAGGGCATAAACAGGTTCAGCGATTTGGCATCGATGATGACATAGCCGACCTGATCGGGCTGCGCGGCCACCAGCCGGCCCCAGATGGCATAGCGTTTCGGCCAAACATCCTCGCCCTCATCATAGAACCGCTGTGCGTCTTTGTTGACGACGATGGAGAAGGGCACGCAATCCAGCCGCGTGACGATCCCGCCATCGAATTTCGGTGCCCGCCCGTCAATGGCGACGGCGTGACATTGGGTCGGATCGCCAACCTGCGCGACGCCTTGATCCAGCAGATCGGCCAGAACCACGCCGCGGTTGTAGGGCGTGCCGCGGATCAAGAAGTTCTTCGCCGCTGGCCCCCATGCGCGTGCCAGCCAGTCGGTGTCGGCCTGAAATCCGCCAGAGGCCACGACGACGGATTTGGGCGAGAGGCTCTTGGCTGCCCCCTCATGGGTATAGTCCACCCGCGTTACCCGGTCGCCTTCCAGTTCGAGATGGGTCACGGCGGCTTCATAGAGCACATCCACGCCCAGCCCTTCGGCGGTGCGGTAATAGGCGTTCACGAGGCTTTTGCCACCGCCGCGAAAGAAGGCGTTGGTGCGCGCCAGTGACAGGGTGCCCGACAGCGAGGGCTGAAACCGCACGCCATGGGCCTCCATCCACGGCAGGCATTCCTCGGAAGAGCGGATGGCGAGGCGTGCGAGATGTTCATCCGTCTTGCCACCCGTCACCTTCATCAGATCGGCGAGGTATTCCTCTTCGGTGTAGCTTTCGACCAATGGGCCCAAGGGGCCATGGTGCATGCAGCGGAAGTTGCGGGTGTGGCGCGAATTGCCGCCCCGGTAGGGTTTCGGCGCGGTCTCAAGGATCAGCACGCGGGCGCCGTCTTCGGCGGCGGTGATCGCGGCACAAAGCGCCGCATTGCCGCCGCCGATCACGACGATATCGTAGGTTTCAGTCACAGCAGGTCTCCGTCATAGGTCTCATCGCGCATGGGCTGTGCGCGTAGGGCGCGCACCCGGACCCGTTGGGCCGCTTCGATATGCGCGCGCATCGCGGCTTCGGCGAGGGCGGCATCACGGGCCTTGATCGCATCCAGAACGCCAAAATGTTCCTCCACCGCTTTCTCGGCGCGATCCGGATCGGTCAGCGTCGTTGGGCCGAGGATCATCAGCGTCTTTTGCAGCGTGTGGATCGAGCGGGTCAGAAAACGGTTCTTTGCGGCGTCCAGAAGGGCTGCGTGGAACTGGCGGTTTAGGGTGAAGGCTTCGGGCACATTGCCCAAGGTGGCAAGCTGTTGGTTCATGTCCTGAAGCTCTTCAATCTCGATGTCCGAGGCAGCGCGGGCGGCGAGCCGTGCGGCGGTGCCCTCCAGCACAGCGCGCATCTCGTAGAGTTCCATCACCTCGGCGTAGTCCAGCGTGCGGATGCTCGCGCCTTGGCGCGGGATATGGGCTACGACACCGTCCGCCTCTAGCTGGCGGATCGCTTCGCGCACGGGGGTGCGGGAGACGCCCAGGCGGTCGGCCAATTCGGTCTCCCGCAGGCGGTCGCCGGGGTTCAGCCGTCCGGCGCGTAGCTCATCCATTAGTTGAGCATAGGCAGAGTTGCCCTGCGGTGTGCGGTCTTCTTCGCTCATAAAACGCCCCAAAGGTGATTATTGCATACATGTGGATACAATGGTATGCAATAACGGTCAAGTCCGATAAACTGCAGGAGTGGACCCCATGCGCATTGCCCAACCAACCCGAAGCCGGTCACTTACCCTCATCCTCGCCGGGGCTGGCACTTTGGCCTTCTGGGCGCTTGATCTGCCGCTACCATTCCTTTTCGGGCCAATGGCAGCCTGTCTTATCGCGGCGCTGTCGAACCTGCCGATCAAAGGCTTCGGTCAAGTTTCGGTGGCGGCGCGCACGATCCTTGGGGTGGCTGTTGGGGCTTCGATCACGCCTGATCTTTTTCACCAACTGCCACAAATGGCGATGTCGGTGGCGCTGGTCCCGGTCTTTATCGCGTTGATCGGGATTATCGGCGTCCCGTTCTTTCGGCATGTTTGGGGGTTCGACGGGCCGACAGCCTATTACGCCGCGATGCCGGGTGGCCTGCAGGACATGGTGATTTTTGGCACCGAAGCGGGGGGCGATCCGCGGGCGCTGTCGTTGATCCATGCCACGCGGGTGCTGATTATTGTCACCCTCGCGCCTGCCTTCTTGACGCTGGTTTACGGAGCAAGGCTGACCAATCCCATCGGCGCGCCGGTGACGGAACTGCCAGTGGGAGAGATGGCCCTGATGGCCGCGGCAGCCCTGATCGGCTGGAAGGGAGGAGAGCGGATCGGCCTTTTTGGCGCGTCGATCCTTGGCCCCATGATCGTCACCGCTGTCTTGTCACTTTCCGGCCTGATCCACAGCCGCCCGCCCGCCGAAGCCATCCTGGCCGCGCAGTTCTTTATTGGCTGCGGGATCGGCGTGCATTTTCTGGGCGTGACATGGGGCGAGCTGACGCGGGTGGTGCTGGCGGGCATCGCCTATGTGCTGGTGCTCGCCGT
>NZ_DGMH01000011.1:1355-23629 GCF_002388305.1 Sulfitobacter sp. UBA4523 | reverse complement strand
TTCGCGCCGGGCGGGCAGGCCGAGATGACGGTGCTGGCCATCGTGACCGGTGCGGATTTGGGCTTTGTCATCACCCACCACCTGACCCGCATCGTGCTGGTGATCGTCGGCGCGCCGCTGGTCGCGGGGCTTATGGCGCGTAGACGGAAGGGTTGATCATATGGATCGGTGCGCCTGCCGCATAGGCGTTTACCTGTTCGAAGATATCCGCGAATTGCTTGTCGAATTCATCCTCGGTGACAAAGCCGATATGCGGGGTGGCGATCATCTTGGGGTGGGACAGCAGCGGGTCGCTGGGGTCGGTCAGCGGCTCGGCATCAAAGACATCCACCGCCGCCGCGCCAAGATGCCCGGCGTTAAGCGCTTGCAGCAGCGCGCCTTCGGCAATCAGCCCGGCGCGCGAGGTGTTCACTAATACCGAACGCGGCGGCATCGCACCGAGGTCGTCGGCGGTGACACTGCCGCGCGTCTCAGATGTAAGCCGCAGATGCAGCGAAACCACGTCACATGTGCCGAAAAAGGCCGCGCGGCTCTCGGGCACGGTTTCGCCATCGGCTTTCGCCTGCGCGCGCCCGGCTTCGGAACTCCACCAGACAACTTCCATGCCAAAGGCGCGGGCATAGTCCGCCACCACTCGCCCGATACGCCCATAGCCATAAAGCCCCAGCCGCCGCCCGCGCAGACTGCGCCCGACGCCCATCTGCCAGTTGCCCGCCTTGGCGCTTGCCATCTGCTGCGGCAGTTGCCGCATGGCCGCAAGGATCAGCGCAAAGGTCAGTTCCGCCGCCGCATGGTTGGCCCCATCCGCACCTTTGTTGGAACACAGCAGTACGCCCTGATCGGTGCAGGCCGCCACGTCGACATGCGGATAGGCGCCGCGTTGCGAGATCAGGCGCAGGTTTGGCAGACGCTCCAGCAGCCCCGGCGTCACCTTGGTCCGCTCGCGAAAGAGTACGACGCAGTCGGCATCCTGCAAACGGTCGGCCAAGATCGCCTCATCGGGCTGGTGGTCCGTCCAGACGGTCACGTCGTGCCCAGCCAGCAGGTCAAAGCAAGGCAACCCGCGCAGAGTGTCGAACCAGTCGTCGAGGATATGTACCTTCATCCCTGCACCTTATGGTGAAAGCGCGTTGATCGCTTTGCTGACCCGTTCATGCAGGATCAGCAGATCAGAGTCGCGATCTTTTTGCGTGTTAAGGCTGGCGATCAGCTCGGCACGCAGTTTTTCCAGATCACGGCGGGCGACGTGGATTTTCTCGTAATTGGTCATCATTCGCTTCTCAATGGGACAACAAAACGGGGATTTTGATCTTTTCAAGCACCTCGGCGGTCACGCCACCAAGGAAATCTTCGCGAAACTTGGAGTGCTCATAGGCACCCAGCACCAGCAGCGAGGGGTCATGCCGCTCGCAATAGGACAACAGAGTCTGTGAAACCGGATGGGTTGTCGGAAAGTCCTCATGCACCGCTTCGACGCCGTGGCGGTCGAGGTGGGTCATCAGATCGGTGATCGGCCAGGATGTGCGTTTGCCCACCGTCAGAACGCTGACACGGCCATCGACCTCAAGCAAGCGCAGGCTGTCCGACAGCGCCCGCGCGGCGGCGCGCCCGCCGTCCCATGCCAGCGCCGCGTGGCTGTGCTGCGCGCCTGCGTCATAGCCCGCGGGCACCACGATCACCGGACGCCCGGACTGCAAGGCGATGCGATCAGGATGGTGGGTCACATGGGCGTCGTCGCTCTCGGTCCGGGCACCGACGATCAGCATGTCATAATAGCGCGCGCCTTCGGAAAGCAGCATGTCGACGCGGCCGGTTTCTTCGCGGAAATCCAGCGCGTCGCCCAGACCGAGGGCGGGGCGGAGTTCTTCGAACCGGCGGATGACCTCGGCCAAGATTTCGCTGTTGGCAGCCTCCAACAGGGCGCGGGCCTCTTCGGGGATCCAGCGCGAGCGTCGGTCGATCACCTCATGCGCGGTATGCGCAAGGATCGCCGTCACATGTGCGCCGCGCTGTTTGGCCAGTGAGGCGGCATAGCGCAGCGCGGCGACGGAAGCGTCCGAGCCGTTGAAGGCGACAAGCAGGTTCATCACGGGCATGTCAGCGGCCCTCCCAAATGCGCGAGGGGACAAAGACACAGCCATCCGCCAGCTTGCGGGCCGTCCGCAGAAGCCCGGCGGAGTTCAGCGCGAAGCCGTCCGACGTGTCGTAATCTACCAGCACGTCAATCGTGCCAGAGGCATGTTCAAGCACCACATCGGCGGGGCTTTGGCCGGGACGCTCAAGTAGACCGTCTGCCACACTGCCGGGGGTGAGCGCGCAGGAAGCAAGGCATTGCGCCCCGGTCACCGCCATGGAGGGGTGCGTGTTCCACGGCATGAAATAGCGCGTCGCGATGGTGCCGCCCTCGCGGGCGGGGGCCAGCAGGCCGAACTTCGGCGTAACGGATTTTGCCACATCCCCCATGCCCATGGCGGCCCCGGCCTGAAGGCGGATTGCCTCCATCTGCGCAAAGAAATCCGTGTTCGCGTCAAGCTCGGCGACGCTCTCGTACCCCGTCAGGCCAAAGTCCGCCGCGCGGGCAATGACCATCGGCATGGCAACATCCATGCAGGTGACTTCGATCCCGTCAAAGGTATCGCGGATACTGCCCGTGGGCAAAAACGCCCCGGTCGAAGAGCCGACGACCCCCATGAAGTTCAGCGCCACGGCTGCACCGGTGCCGGGCACGCCCGCGATCTCGGTGTCGCCGTCATAGGTAAGCACGCCGCCGGGGGTCAGCACTTTGGAGAGCACCTTGGCCCCAGTGTTGACGGCGTGGATCTTCACATCTGTCACATCGCCGGTGGGCTGGACGAGGCCCAATTCCACCGCCGCAGGGCCAACACCCGACAGGATGTTTCCGCAGGTCGGTTTGAAATCGACCAGCCGATCCTCGACCGAGACTTGGGCGAAGAAATAGTCCACATCGGCCCAAGCGTCCTCCGAAGGCGATAGCATCGCGACCTTGGTCGTGACCGCCGCGCCGCCGCCGATGCCGTCGATGTTGAGCGGATGGCCGGAGCCGACCACAGCGAGCAGCACTTCGGCGAGGGTTTCGCGGTCTTGGGGCAGATCCGCGCGGTTGAAGTATGGCCCCCGCGAGGTGCCGCCGCGCATGAAGAGATAGGGGATAGCAGTCTGTGTCATCTCTAAGCTCCTCAGTTCAGCGGCCAGGGCAGATCGACTGCGCCTTGCAGCAGACCCGGCGGGAAATCACGGTTGAGTGCCCCGGCCATGACGCACATCAGCGCGATGCCGCAGGCCGTCAGGATCAGGGTTTTCGGCCAATGCGCCTGTGCGCGGACCCGCAGGAAGCTGATCAAAAAGCCCAAGAGCGCGAGGATGAAGCCGACGAAGTATGTGGCGACGATCAACCCCACGAACCACGCCAGCGTGCTCCAGAGGCCATAGGGCGCATCAGCGTCCTCGCCCGAGACTTCCTTGTCGGCAAAGATCGCATCGCTTTCGGGGCGCAGGATCATCTGCACCAGCAAGATCAGCAGCGCAGCCAGGGCGATGCCCCCCACGACCAGCGGCACGATCTTGTCGGTCATGTTGTAATCAGGGATCAGCGAGGCATTGATCAGCGCGGCCACGACGTAGCCCATGATGATCAGCAAAAAGACCAACGGCGCGCGTTTTGAGCCGGACTGAACATCGCCTTCAGCCATGATCGACTTGGCCTGACGCAGGCCCAGCACGACAGAGACCACGGTGACGATCAGCAGCACGATGACGATGGGGGAGAAGACATAGTCCATCCCATCCTCAAAGGATTTGCGGAACCGGAACGACGCGATCTGAAACGCTTGGTTCGAGAATTTCTCGACCGGGTTCGACAGCACGAAACCGATGAGGAAAGCCGGGCGCGACCAGTCAAAGCGGCGCAGGAAGATACCGATCAGGCCGATCACGAAAAGCGCGAGGATGTCTTCGAAGTTCTGTCCCGACTGGAACGCCGCGAAGGAGATCAGCATGAAGAGGAAAGGCGCGAGGTAAGTGAAGCGGATCGTGGTCAGCTTGGCGATTCCGCCCGAAGCCGCGATGCACAGCAGCGTGCCGACGACATTGGCCAGCGCCAGCAGCCAGACAATCGAATAGGTGATGTCGAGGTTGTCGCGCAGCATCGAGGGGCCGACTTCGATCTCGCCGGACCCCAGCAGGGCGATGGCGCCGATGAAAATCGCCATGGAGCCAGAGCCGGGAATGCCGAACAGCAGGGTAGGGACCAAGCCGCCGCCCTCTTTCGCGTTGTTCGAGCTTTCCGGCCCGATCACGCCACGCACTTCGCCTTTGCCGAAATTCGATTTGTCCTTCGTCGTCTGAACCGCGTGCCCATAGGCGATCCAGTCAACGACTGACCCACCAAGGCCGGGGATGACGCCGACCACCACGCCGATCAGTGAGCAGCGCACCGACAGCCATTTGTTGGCCACCCAGTCCCGCACGCCGTCGCCCCAGCCCGCGCCGAGTTTGGCTTCTTTTGAAATCGCTCGGTCTTGGCGCAGGAGCGATACGATCTCGGGCACGGCAAAGATGCCAAGACCCACGATCACCAGTTTCAAGCCGTCTGTGAGGTAGGGGATGTCATAGGTCGCCATCCGCAGGGAGCCGCCCGCATCAGCCTCGCCGATGGTGCCGATAAGCAGACCAAGCCCCGCGGCCGCCAGACCTTTAAGCGCTACGCGACCCGCCAGCACCGCCACCATCGACAGACCGAGGATCGAGATCATCAGCATTTCGGGCAGGCCGAAGGACAACACGATGGGCCGCGCCACGACGATGAACAACGTCAGGAAAGCCGCGCCGACCAGACCGCCGAAGAGCGATGAGGTGAAAGCCGCCGAAAGCGCCCGCGCGGCTTGGCCTTTCTTGGCCATGGGAAAGCCATCGAGCACCGTAGCTTGGCTGGCCGAAGAACCGGGGATGCCCATGAGGACGGAAGCGAAAGTGTCTGAGGTCGGCACGACCGCGACCATGCCGATCATCAGCGCCAGACCCAGCACCGGGTCCATGCCGAACATGAAGGGCAAAAGCAGAGACAATCCCGCGATCCCACCGAGGCCGGGAAAGACGCCGACAGCCAGGCCCATGACGACGCCCAACACCAGATATCCCAGTACTACAGGTTGCAAAATTAGAGCCCATGCCTGGCCAAGCGCAGGCAGAGCGGTTGCGAACAGATCCATCGCACCGACCTCGAAATGTTAGATTAAAGGGAGGGGGTGGCCCCGGGGCGCGCCCGGGGCCAAGAGGGTTTCGCTTACTTCAGCGAAACGCCATAGGCTTCTTGCAGCCAGTTGGTGACGAAGGCCTTCGCCTCTGCAGAGACGGTCGTGCCGCGCTGTGTTGCCTTGGCTGCGCCTTCGCCTACGAAGACAGGGTATTTCCCGACGCGCTTCTCGGCGATTTGGGCGAAATCTTCGCGGTTGCGCACCGCGTCGAAGGCTGCCGTGTAGGCTTCGATCACGTCATCGGGCGTCCCTGCGGGCAGGAAGGCGATCTTTTGCACCGGAAAACCTGCGATAAAGAAGGCTTTCCACGCGTCCCAGGCCTCACCTTCGGTCGCACAGCCTTCAGTGGCTTCGCAGACTTCCTTAAAGGTCAGGATGTCGGGGAAAGTGGGGTCACGAACGATGTTGCCGTCTTCGTCCAGCGCGCCCCATGTCATCATCGGCACGGCTTGACCCTTTTCCACCAGATCGGCAGAGGCACCGAGGTAGCTTGACGAGGTCTGGTAGTCGATCGTGGCCTCGCCGCGTTCAAACATCAGACGGCCATCGCCACGGCCCTTGATGCCAAAGACCGGCTCTACGTTCATCCCCAGCATTTCCCATGCCAGCAGCGGCACGAGGTCAAGGCGCGTGGCACCCTGCGAACCGTAGATGAAGTTGATGTCTTTAAGGTTATTGGCGGTGCCATCGAATTTCTCCCCGTCCGCGGGGTTCAGATAGGCGCCCCCGCCGGTGCCCGATGCCATGACAGGCTTCCAGTCGCTGTACTCATACCGCACGCGCGGATCGTCCAGCAGATAGGGGAACTGGGTCGAGCCGGAGGTGCCGAAAAGGACCGTGCCCTCGTCATGCTCTTGCTCTTGGAACCAGTTGGCACCTTTGGTTGAACCCGCGCCCGGCATGAATTTGACCACGACGGTGGGGTTGCCGGGCAGTTCTTCGGACAAGAGCGGCGCAAAGAAGTTGGCCCATTTGGCCGATCCCCCGGTTTCCGAGAAGGGGATGACCCACTCGATGGTTTTCCCTGCAAAGTCGACCTCGGCCAGCGCCGGGGCGGCAAGGCAAGCAGCAGATACAGCGGTTGCGGCGAAATACTTGATAGTCATTGGTGTCCTCCCGTAGACATTCTGTAGCGGTCAGACTTTCACGCCTGCCGTAATTCGTATTTGTTTCAGGGAACGAATCCCTCCTCCAACACGGGCACACTGCCTTTCCAACCTTGCGCGAAACTTGCGCATCAGGATTAAGTTTTAATCATGCGCATTGCAGTCATCGAAGACAATGAGGCTCTGGCACAGGGAATTGCCCATCGCTTGCGCGATCGGGGCCATGCGGTGGACCTGCTGCATGACGGGGAAGATGCTGACATTTTCTTGCGACATGAGGGGGCTGACCTGATCGTGCTGGACTGTAACTTGCCCGGTTGTGACGGGCTGGAAGTTCTGAGCCGTCTGCGCCGCCGTGGCGATGGCACGCCAGTGATCCTGTTGACCGCGCGGGCGGAGACTTCAGAGCGAGTAGCAGGGCTGGATGCCGGAGCCGATGATTACCTGACCAAGCCCTTCGAGATGGATGAGCTCGAGGCGCGGCTGCGTGCCATGGCGCGGCGCAAGAACCTTGAGTTCGCCGCCCGCGACACGCTTGGCCCCTTGGTCTTTGACCGCACGAACCGGCAGCTGCTGGAGGGGGAGCAGCCACTGGCTTTTCCTCGTAAAGAACTGGCGACGCTTGAATGCCTTCTCGAAAGGCGCGGGCGGATCGTCTCGAAATCCCAACTGATCACCCACGTCTATGGCACCGGGGCCGCGCAGGAAGACAGCGCCATCGAGCCGCATGTGTCCCGTCTTCGCAAACGGTTAGAGCCCTTCGGCATCCGCATCAAAGCCGCCCGTGGGCTGGGCTATATGTTGGAGGTCGACAGCGCATGACCTCGATGTCGCTGCGCTCTCGGCTGTTCATGCTGATCCTGCCGCCGCTGCTGCTGCTTTCGATCGTTCTGGGGTTTTGGCGCTTTGAAGTGGCGCAGCGCACCTCTGAAACCCTGTTCGACCGCAGCCTGCTGGCCGCGGCCTTGGCAATCTCTCGCGATGTGGCAATCTCAGGCGGCGATGCGCTTTCTCCCAGCACGCGGGATTTCGTCTCGGACGCGGGGGGCGGGGAGCTTTTTTACCATGTCACGGGCCCAGGTGGCATCTACATCACCGGCTATGCCTATCCCCCCGTCTCTGGCGGTCGGGCGGGCGAGGATCGGCTGGACTACACGATGGCGGAATACCGGGGCGAGCCGGTGCGGGTTTTGCGGATGCGAGAGAGTACGACCATCGGCAACCTCACGGGCGATACGATCGTCACCGTCTGGCAAAGGGACAGTGATCGCAATGCTTTCGCCGCCGCCTTGGCGCGCCGCGCGGCGGCGTTGATCGCCAGCCTGATGGCAGCCCTTGCTTTGGTGGTCTGGTTCGGGGTGAAGATCGGCCTGCGCCCCTTGAACGATTTGCAAGATGCGATCCAACACCGATCCCCCGATGACCTGCGCGATATCCGCCGCCCGGTCCCGGCAGAAGTCTTTGGTATTGTCGCCACATTGAACCGACTTTTCGGGCAGGTGCGCCAGAGCATTGAGGACCATCAGGTCTTTATCTCCAACGCCGCGCATCAGCTGCGCAATCCCGCCTCCGCACTGTTGTCATTGGCCGAGGTTTTGCCAGATGTCAGCGACCCGCAAGAGCGTCGCCTGCGCGAACGCGAATTGATTGCCGCCGCACGTAAATCGGCGCGGCTCGCCAATCAGTTGTTGTCTCTCGAACGGTTGCGCTACGACGAGACGTCAACATTCGATAGACTGGAACTTAACGCTGTCGCTGCCGAAGTATGCAGTGACTTTGCCCCGACGGTCCTGTCGCGGGACATAGGCTTTGGCTTCGAGCCATGTTCGGAGCCGCTACCGATCAATGGTGACAATGTGCTGCTGGGTGAGGCGATCACCAATCTACTTGAAAACGCGCTGTCCCATGGGGGCCCAGGCCTCTCAGCGATCCGCGTGAGCACCGTGGCCGAGGCGGGGTATGCGGTGCTGACCGTACAAGATGACGGCATCGGCATCCCCAAAGACAGCACGCAGGCCGCGTTTCAACGGTTCGGTCAATTGAGCGAAGGGGAGGGCAGCGGGCTTGGGCTTGCCATTGTTCAGGATGTCCTGCGCCGTCACGGTGGTGACGTCGAGTTGTTGCCGCAGGAGCGGGGGTTAATCGTGAGATTGAAAGTTCCGTTGGTGTCGCCGGTCGCAAAGCCCTGACACAAACCGCGCGCCGCTTACTACTCAAATTCGTGTACCCAGTTACATAGGTAAATGCACCGATCCTGTCGACCGCGTCGTGGTTTGGTGCAGACTTTCCGTTCTAAATCAAATTCGCTTGCTTGCAGGTATCTTAGCCTCATGCAATTCGGTTTCTTGGTCTGCAAGCGGCGCATAGGGAGCGGCAAGGCGACAGAGTTCCGATGGTGTGACAAAGCACGAATGGCCGTTTTGGGCAGATTGCGGACCTTTGCTACGGGTGGCGAAGCATGGAAAAGACCATGGTGACAGCGGGCGTATCACGAGCGGCTAAGACTTCATTGTCTTTCTAAAAAGCTGACCTGCCCAAAGTCGACAGATCCACGTGCCGGTTTGTTCGATTTCAGAAAAGCAGGCGGATGCACGATACAGGAGCTTGTTATTTCTTTGCCAGTGGACCGCGATCGCTTGAACGTGGGACTAGAGCCATCTTTCAAACGACCGCGGCACTGCGATTACTTCCCGGTGAAAGTATATTTGCCTTCTGCCCGCACATACAGCATGCAATCATCTTCGATCTGGCAAGACAGATCATATGATCCGCCTGTTTCGGAGCCAAAATAGCTGCCGGGAACCAGATCGCTTTCTGTGGAACCTTCCGGGACGGTTAGGTCCGTTTTGCCAGAGATTGTGACAGCGCGAAGCAATCCAGCATTGCTTTCGAGCGTGCCGGAAGTTCCTGCCGGAATTTTCAGGAATGTTGCATTGGTTGCGCTGGTCTCTCCCCAAAGGTAGGCGAGCTGCGGGGCGGCCGTGTTGTCC
The DNA here is from genome assembly GCF_002388305.1 of Sulfitobacter sp. UBA4523. Classification (NCBI taxonomy): domain Bacteria; kingdom Pseudomonadati; phylum Pseudomonadota; class Alphaproteobacteria; order Rhodobacterales; family Roseobacteraceae; genus Sulfitobacter; species Sulfitobacter sp. UBA4523. The sequence continues at coordinate 14,260 of NZ_DGMH01000011.1, read as the reverse complement.
TTGGCGGCAGGCTGATCGATCCATGTCACATCATCCGTGCTTAGCCAGACAACGTTGCTTGAATCCAAATTCACTGGAAGTTCGTGGTTGTCAAAAGCCTCTTCGGTCGGCCGGACCAGATATGGCCCTTCGAGGATCTCCAAAAAGATCGTTGCGCCGCCCTCTGCCGCCGCAGATGTGATGTGAGGCTCACCCGCCGGCTGTGACCAAAAAGAGCCCGGCCCCATCCACATGTTTGCGGCATGGGGATCATCATTGTGGACAGCACCTTCGATAACGATGCCCCGATAGGTAATGTTGTGAATATGGGGCGGCGAAGAAAAGTTCTCTCCGAATTTGATAATGGCACCGGTGGGCACGTCTTTGGCGATATCCCCCCAGAGCACGCCGGCCTGAGGTGCTGCGTCTCCGCGTGCTGGGTTGAGCGGCTGATAAGTAACATCCGAAAATTTCACGATCTCGGTGGCTTCTTGTGCAAAGGATTGCTGAGAACTGAGCGACAGGGTTATTGCGGCTATGGGCAGAACGGAGTGTTTCATCATGTCATATACTTTCGTGGTTAAAGCGTCTTGGCTCGTTGCCGGGAGTGAGATACTATGAAACCAAAGAATGATAATGGCTTCAAAAAATAATATACTATTTGGCTGTGGCAAATAATGATTAACGATCTGAAATTGCTGGAATTGTTCGTTCGGGCAGCGCGGTTGGGAGCTATCGGTAAGGCCGGTGCAGAGTTTGGTTTGTCGCCGACGAGCGCGACGCAACGCATTCAGGCACTCGAATCCGAAGTGGGCGCGCAGCTTTTGCACCGGACAACTCGAAGTGTCAGTGTGACGCTTGAAGGGGAGCGCTTGCTGAAACATGCAGAGCGGATTTTCGAGACGGTGCAGGACGCCATGCTTGACGTAAGTGGCGAAAATCAAGTCCTGCGCGGCACTCTAAGATTGGCTGGCCCTGCCTCATTCGGGCGGAAGTACATTGCGCCATTTGTGACGGAATTCTTGTCGATGCATCCGGGTTTGACCGTGCAACTCCACCTTAGTGATACGGTTTTTGACATCGTGGATAACGGGTTCGATTGTGCTATCCGGTTGGGTGCTCTGGAAAGTTCGAGCCTCAAGGCGCAAAAGCTTAGTTCATGTCCACGTATTCTGGTTGCTGCGCCAGACTACCTAAAAGCGATGGGCACGCCACAAACGCCACAGGACCTGGTTCATTTTGACTGCGTAATTCGCGATGCATTGCAGAATTGGAAGTTCAAAGGGCCTCATGGGGAGGAAGATGCCGTCAAAGTTGCGGGCCGTTTTGTGACCAATCTTGCAGAGGGTGTTACCGAAGCTGCCATTTCCGGCTTTGGCATCGCGCGCAAATGTACGTGGGAAGTTGCCGAGCATCTTGAAAGTGGTGAACTGGTAACTGTCCTGGACAGATATAGCGTAGCGCCGGAGTGGAACATTCACTTCATGCGCCCGCCCGGCGGGATCGAGCCGCTTAGGGTCCGGCAATTCAGATCGTTTATCAAACAAAAGATGGCGCAGGTGCCGACTTTGGGGCAGTGAAGTGGTTTTTACAATGACCGGTGACTTGCGACCCACGACCGAACAGCGCCGTTTTGGGTTATGGTGCCCGATATACACAGCAGGGCATATATGGCGGGATTGGACTGGGCGTGACATTGACCTCAAGGCGTTCGCCAACAACCGTCTCATTGTTTCACAAAATGAGACACTTACATTTGTGAAAATGTTCGTGTTTCGCTATGCTTTATAAGCCTAGTTCAGCACGTCAGCCCATTCGGGGTGTTTTCGAAACTGTGAGGCGGCGAAGGGGCACAGCGGCACGATCTTTTTGCTTTGCTCTCGCATGTCAGCGACAATTTGTTCGATAAGCATCTGCCCGTACCCGCGACCCCGCAAGGCGTCGTCGACTTCGGTGTGGTCGATGATGACGATCTTATCTCCAGCTTTGGAGAGGGTCGACACGGCCTCGCCATCCTTGGTTCGGAGGACATAGCGTCCCCCTGTTTCTCCGTCTTCAAAATCTACCTGCATGAGGGGCTCCGTCAAATTTTCAACTGAGGTTCAGCTATTCAAATGGTTCCAGACCTCGCTCATGACGACCGAGCCTTCGCCCACCGATGACGCCACTCGCTTGACCGAACCGGACCGCACGTCACCAACTGCGAAAATGCCGTGGGTCGATGTTTCAAACGGCGATCGGCCACCGTTTTCGGTGCCTGTCAGAACGAAGCCCTTATCGTCCAACGCGGCGTGCCCGGCCAGCCAATCTGTATTGGGTGCCGCCCCCGCCATGATGAAAACGGTGCGGCTGTCATAGCGATGATGCGTGCTGTCGGCTTTGTTTTTCACTGTCACTGCGGATAACTTGCCATCGCCATGCAGATCGGAAATTTCTGCTTGGTAATGGATTGTTATCCGTGGATCGGCCTCAAGACGCGACGACAGGTAATCCGACATAGAGGCGGCAAGGCTGCCGGACCGCACCAGAAGATGCACATGCGCAGCTGTGCGGCTGAGGAACATGGCCGCTTGCCCCGCGGAATTGCCGCCGCCTACAACGATGGCATCCGAGTTTCGGCAAAACCGAGCTTCCATTTCTGTGGCGGCATAATAAACGCCGACGCCTTCGAATTCTTCCAGGCGCGGGATCGGCAGCTTGCAATACTGAACACCCGTAGCCACCACAATCGACCGTGCGCAGAGTTCGCGTCCGTTTGAACAGGTGGCGTAAAAGCGGTCGTCGCGATAGGCTAATGCCTCGATCCGCAATGGCATAGCAAATCGGGTGCCGAATTTCATCGCTTGGACTTCGCCGCGCCACACAAGGTCTCCACCTGAAATTCCCGTTGGAAATCCCATGTAGTTTTCGATCCGGCTGGAGGTGCCTGCCTGTCCACCGATGGCGATATCTTCTGCGACGACGGCAGATAGTCCCTCGGCACCAGCATAAACCCCTGCGGCTACGCCCGCAGGCCCGCCCCCGACAATCAGGACATCGACCACTTCGCCGTTCGGGATCACCAGCTCAAGCCCCAATGTCCGAGCGAGCTTTTCCGGCGTCGGATCGTAAATCACCTCACCGCCAAAGATCACCGCAGGGCCACAACCTTGTAGATCACAGCTTGTGCGTTCCGCGTCGGCCTCGGCACTATCAAGATCAATCAGTTGCGCCGCGATCCGGTTGCGCTGTGCAAAGACGGCGATCTTTTGAATATCCTTGTCAACATCCGCGCCGATCAACTTGAGCTCGGTTTGTCCATGCTCGATGTTTCCGCGGCGTCGCGCCGCAAAAACGGTCAGGATAATGTCGCTCATCTCGGGGATGCGGGACATCAGTTTAATCAGGTCTGCGTTTTGGACCGCGATCACTGTCGAGGTTTCACACACCCTCATTTGGATCATCGACACCGCACCGGACAGCGTCCCGATTTCACCGGTAAATTGGGATGGCCCCATCGTGGCAGCGATTGTCCGCTCCTGCGTAATCGGATGCACAACCTCTATCTCGCCGCTTTCAATATAAAGCAATTCCTCCAGCGGATCACCGGGTCGAATGATCGTGTCGCCTGCGCCATACGTCCGTATCGTTCCAACCTCTCGTAGCGCTTCGACATGGTCCGCATGCAAGGGCGCCCGCTGCATCTGACTAAGATCGTTGGCAAAGCTTTCCATGCTTGGCATCCCTTTTCGCTATTTGTTGGTTGCTCTCGGCGCGTCGCACCCCCGTTGACGAGAATAAACGCATGATGCACAGGCGCTCAATGAACCTTATGTTACAGGCATGCCGCACGTTATTTCCGTTGCATATTCGGGCGGCCTGAACCGCCCGAATATATCGCTATGTTAAGGGACAACCCGGCCTTAGAACGGCGCGAAATTGTCAAATTCTTCCGTTGGTACGGACCACCTGTCCTTGGCCGAGATTTGCGGCGTCGGGGTGCTGCCATGCGGAATTTGTCCGTGTTGACCATACAGCCACAGAACAAAGTTATAGCGTTCGCCTTCAGTGATCGGCTCGGACGCGTGGGGGACGCTGCCGTGGTGGATCAGGGCGGTGCCGGGTTCAAACGTAAGTTTTTCAACGCGGCGTGAAACCGGATCGATGAAGCTGACGGCCGAACCGGAGTACCCTTCGCCGGGCAGGTTCAGGTTGATGTTCAATGTCACCGCAGAGGCATCCGAATGGGGGCGCAAGGATGTGTCTTTGCTGGCCTGCCACCGGATAGAGAACCCGAATGTTTGTGTGTCGTAGCCTACAACGTCAGGAAATAGCAGACGAGACACGGGCCGCATGTAGGCGTCCATCATCTCGCGGTAGAAGCCTTGAAACCCGGGCGCGGCCAGATACCCTTCGGAGCGCGGGTCAAGCATGGCACCACCGCGGTTCAGCACGATCCCGTAAGGGGGGCGCAATGGGATGTCCGCATCGGCAACGCCGTCAAGGTATTCACGCAGGGCCGCAAGGCGTTCGACATCAAAGAATTGCGCGCGATAGACGCCGGGGAACACTTCTTCCCACAGGTCCTTGACCGCATCTTCGGCTGTCGGATCTACCCAAGCTTGTTCCACAGCCGCGCGCAGTTTCGGATCGAAAATAGAGCTGTCGAGCTGAGGCAGTTTAGCCTCGTTCTCTGTCTGCCATTCTGACCAAGCGCGTTCAAACAGATCGCGGTTCTGGTTCCAGAATTGTTGGACAGAGAACTCGCGGTTAAGCATTTGTTCCCGGCTAGGGCGCGCAATGGCACGGGCTTGTTGAAGAGATGAAAGGGTCATTTAGGGGCATCCTTCTTATGTTGGAGCAGGTTTGATAAGCAACACTTATTGATCTCTCTTCGCTTGATAAACGGGCGTATTTTGTAATCAAAATTCGGTTAATGGATATAATCATCCGTTCGGGTTGGGACGCAGTTTTTCTTCAAAATCCTATTTCGGAAAAACGAATGGCGCGGCGAGCCGAAGCCCGCCGCGCCATGCCGAACGCGCCTTGTGGTGCGTTATACGTCCACGACCACCTTGCCGATTGCCTTGCCGCTGGCAAGCCGGTCATAGGCTGCACCGACCTCTTCAAGGGTAAACTGGGGTTCATCCACGACCGGTTTCAATGCGCCGCTATCAACCAGCTTTGCCAGTTCGGCCAAGATTGCACCGTGGTCTGCGCGGTCTTTGTCATGCAACATTGGGATCAGCATGAATACGACATGCAGTGAGGCACCCTTCAGGTGGGCGGGGGACAGATCAAGCTCTGCCAACGCGAGCGTCGTGGCCACATGGCCGTTCAGGGCGACCGCGTTGAATGAGTTCGTCAAGTTGCCAGCGCCGACTGTATCCAGCACCGCGTCGAAACCTGTGCCGCCTGTGTGTTTGGCGACGTAGTCCTCGACGGTTTCCGCTTTGAAATCGATCGCTTCGGCACCAAGAGCACGCACAACAGATAGGCGTTCATCGCCGCTGTCGGTGGCATAAACCTCTGCCCCCAGTGACCGGGCCAATTGCACGCCGATGTGCCCGACACCGCCAGAACCGCCATGCACGAGTACCTTCTGACCCTCGCTTACGCCGGCCCGCTTGAGCCCCTCATAAGCGGTGATCCCGACCAGCGGGATCGCGGCCGCTTCGCGCATGGATAGGGATTTCGGCTTTTTCGCGATCAGCCGTGCATCAGCCGGCATGTATTCCGCCAGAGCGCCCTGAAGGTTGGCCAGACCACCGGCGCAGCCATATACTTCGTCGCCCACGGCGAAACCGGTCACACCCTCGCCGACTTCTTCAATCGTGCCAGCAAAATCCATGCCCAAAACAGCAGGTGTAGCGGGGGCAAAACCAAGGTCCGTGCCCATATTGCGGATCATCATGTCGATTGTGTTGATACTGGTTGCTTGAACGCGAACAATCACATGACCGGTGTCTGCGGTTGGTTTGGGCAGCTCGGTCAATGCAAAGGCGGAGTTGGGTCCGTATTCGGAGAGGGCCATGGTTTTCATCGGATTTTCCTTTCAATGTGTTTGTTGACACAGAACTAACACGTCTGAATATTTGGGTAATCGGTGCAATTCGGAGTTCAGTTTTCGGATTCTGAAGGTAATGCGCTCATCTGCGCGTGGACGGCGACCAAACAGAAAGAACCGCACCGTGAATACTGGCGCGGTTCTTGAGTAGTGCCCTAAAAAAGGGGAGTTTAGTTGATGTCTTGAACCTTCATGACCAGATCGCCCCAGTTGCGCTGGTTCTCGATGTCGTGCTCAAGCCCTTGTTCGTCAGCCACTGTGAAACGCTTGATGGCCGGGGTTTTGCTGGTCGCTTGATAAAGCCAATAGGCCTCTGCTTTCAGGGCTTCTTCAATTGGTTTGTCGATAGATTCGTAAACCATCTGCTTACAGGCGTTAATCGAAGCCGCGGGAAATTTGGAAATGCGCTGCGCCAGCGCGTCAACGTAGGGGCCGATCTCATCGGGCTCGAGCGCCTTGTTAATTGTGCCGAACCGTTCCGCATCATCTGCGTCGTAATCATTTGCGCTAAGGATAATTTCCAACGCTTTGCCCAAACCGGTTTGACGGGCCATGCGCGACGCGCCGCCTCCACAGGGCAGAATGCCCATGCCCACTTCCATTTGCATAAACTTGTACTTGCCACGCGCGGCGAACCGCATGTCGAGCGCCAGAGCCAGTTCATGGCCGCCGCCACGTGCAAACCCTTCCAGCTTCGCAATGGTCGCTTGCGGCACCCTGCTAATCCGTTCGCACACCATTTGTAGGTCAAGCAATACCACGTTTTCGCGCGAAACGGCTTCGATCGCCATATCTTTAAGAAGCTCCGTATCGTAATGCGCCACCCAGATTTCGGGGTGCGCCGACTGGAAGATTACAACCTTTGTATCGCGGTCCCGTTCAAGCCGCATGGCAAGGCTGTTCAGGTCGGCGAGCATCTCTTGTCCCTGAATGTTGACCGTTCCATAATCGAACGTCACGGTAGCGATGGCATCTTTGACATCGACGCTAAACGTTGTGAAATTCTCGTACTTCATAGCATCTCTCCGTTGTGGTGCCCTGTTTTGCGCAGGGCTTGAGTTGTGAGCCGAAGCTCTTTTTCGTGCCCCTATGATGAGATGATCCAAATTTTGGATAAACGGGGGTGAAGTTAGCTACAGAATTCGGATTTTGAATATAAACTGCATAACGGCTTTAATGCTGAGTCGATGTCCGTCTTTCTTCGACGCGCAGACCAATTCCTGCTCAAGGTGCGCCACACTCTGGCTCAATGTGTCTCAAACTGTCTCACGGTGAGACAGTTTGCGCGATCAAGCCCCGCATGGGCGTCAGCGTCATTGTTCCGCAGCCCAACAGGTTCAATCCTACTTCCAGCGTTCATGCGGCAGGGAGAGGCCGCGCACATGGGAGGAGGAATTCATGTCACCAACACGCGAAGAACAGCATTGGATGTATCGCAATATGGTCACGAGCCGGAGGTTCGAAGAAGCCATTGCGAAGATCTATTTCGAGGGAAAATCACCGGCGTTCAACATGGCCAATGGGCCGATCCCGGGTGAAATGCACCTGTCCGACGGGCAGGAGCCAGTGGCGGTGGGGGTTTGTACGCACCTGACTCCCGAGGATGTGGTCACAGCCACCCACCGTCCACATCATCAGGCCATCGCCAAAGGCGTTGATCTGGACAAAATGGCCGCCGAGATCTTCGGTAAGAAAACCGGCTTATCCGGTGGTCGCGGCGGGCATATGCATCTGTTTGATGACAATGTGAACTTTGCCTGCTCCGGTATTATCGCGCAGGGTATGGGCCCCGCCGTGGGGGCGGCGCTCAGCCGCAAGATGCAAGGCAAGCCGGGCGTCGCCGTGGCCTTCGTCGGTGAAGGCGCGGTGAACCAGGGCGGTTGGCACGAGGCGATGAACCTTGCCGCCGTTTGGAACCTGCCCTTTATCTGCGTGGTCGAGGATAACGGCTGGGGCATTTCTGTCGCCAAAGAAACCGCCAGCAGCATCGGCAGCCATGCAGACCGCGCGGCGGCTTATGGCATCCCCGGAAAAAGGATTGAGGGCAACGACCCCTATGCCATCTTTGAAGCAGCAGGCGAGGCGATTGCCCGAGCACGAGCGGGTGAAGGCCCATCGCTGCTGGAATGTGAAACCTACCGTTTAGCGGGCCACTTTATGGGTGACGCCGAGGCCTATCGCCCCGAAGGGGAAAAGGACGCGCTGTTTGAAAAAGATCCGATCCCCAAAATGAGGGAAAGATTGCTCGCCGAAGGTGCTGCCAGCGAAGCGGAGCTGAACACGATCGAGGAAGAATCTGCTGCGCGCGTTGATGCCGCGATCAAGTTCGCCCGCGAAAGCGATGATGCAGCCCCCGAAGATGCGCTGACGCGCGTGTTCGCGGCATAAACGGGAGGGAGAGACATGACCAAATCGAACGAGAGAAAACTGACCATCGCCCGCGCTATGGCCGAAGCCACCGCACAGGAAATGCGCATCGACCCCTCCGTTTTTGTGATGGGCGAGGACATCGGCCCTCTGGGTGGCGTCTATGGCAACACCCGCGGGTTAATCGAAGAGTTCGGGGCGGAACGCATCCGTGACACACCGATTTCGGAAACCGCCTTTATCGGTGCCGCTGTTGGTGCGGCGCAGGATGGCATGCGTCCGGTGGTCGAACTGATGTTCGTCGACTTCTTTGGCGTCTGCTTTGATGCGATCTACAATCTGATGGCCAAGAACATCTATTTCTCCGGCGGCAACGTGAAAGTGCCAATGGTTCTGATGACCTCAACCGGTGGTGGCTATTCCGATGGCGGCCAGCATTCGCAGTGTCTGTACGGCACCTTTGCTCACCTGCCCGGAATGAAGGTTGTGGCCCCATCCAATGCCTATGACGCCAAAGGGTTGATGACGGCCGCCATGCGCGACGACAGTCCGGTGGTTTACATGTACCACAAGGGGCTACAGGGCATGGGTTGGCTTGGCACCGAGGCGGGGGCGACTGTGCATGTTCCGGAAGAGACCTACACTCTGGAAATCGGCAAGGCCAAGGTCGTGCGCGAAGGCAAGGACGTATCCATCGTCAGTTGTGGCATGGGCGTTCACAACGCGCTGAAGGCCGCCAAGAAGCTTGAAGAACAAGGCGTCAGTGCCGAGGTCGTCGATCTTGTCAGCCTTGTCCCACTGGACCGTGACACCATCCGCGCCAGCGTCGCCAAGACCGGCAGGCTGATTGTCGTGGACGAGGACTATATGAGCTACGGCCTTTCGGGCGAAATCATCGCCTCCGTGACCGAGCATGATATCTCGGTTCTCAAGGCCGCGCCGAAACGCGTTGCCTTCCCCGATGTGCCGATCCCATTCGCGCGGGTGATGGAGCAGTTCTGTCTGCCCAACCCTGACAAGATCGTCGCTGCCTGGGACGAGATGCAAGCGGCCTGAGCCGAACCAAAACCAACAAATCACTAATCAACGGGGTCGCATGCAGCGCGACCCCGAACAGGAAAGGACACTTCAAATGGCAACAGATATCGTCATCCCATCCGACCTCTGGGAAGAGGACGAAGAAACAGTGATCACCGGCTGGCTTGCTGATGATGGCGCGACCGTCGAAGAAGGCGCGTTGGTGGTCGAGATTATGACCGCCAAAGTGCAATACGAGATCAACGCACCAGCCTCTGGCACCCTGCGGATCAAGGAAGAGGCCGATGCCGTTGTGCCCAAGGGTGCCGTCATCGGGTCGGTCGAATGACCAAGGTCGTCCCTCTCAAAGGCGTGCGCGGCATGATCGCGGATGCCATGACCAAAAGCCTTGCGACGGCCGCGCAGCTGACCCACCACGGCAGCGCCGATGCGACGGCGCTGATGGCCGAAAAAACACGCCTGGGCGCGGCAGGTACCAAGATATCTGTCGAGGATCTCTTGATGCTGGCCGTGGTGCGTGCCCTGAAAAAGAACCCCGACGCAAACGGACGTGTCGAGGGGCGCGAGGTGCATTTGTCTGATGCGATAGACCTGTCGGTGGCCATCGCCTTGCCTGGTAATCTGTTGGTCGCCCCTGCCATGTTCGGTGCCGATGCGATGGATGTAACCGAATTGCGTGCGGCGCGGCAGGATCTGGCCACGCGGGCCAAGATCAACAAGCTGACCGTGACAGAAATGACGGGCGGCACATTCACCGTCTCCAACCTCGGCCTGACGCGGGTGGAACATTTCACGCCGATCATCAACGCGGGCCAAATCTGCATTCTTGGCATTGGGCGCATTACGGATCGCGCGGTACGGGGCGAGGGTGATGGGATCGAATTGCGCCCCCATGTGGGCCTGTCGCTGACCTTTGATCATCGCGCGCTTGATGGTGCACCAGCGGGTAATCTGTTGACTTCCATCTGCGAAGAGATTGAAGGGATGGCGGTGTGAACGCACCTCTCACATATGTGGAAGGCGTGGTCGAGGGGCTCGCCCTTGAGGCAGCGGCCTTCGCGGCGCAAGGCGCTGTAACCTGTCTCTGGAGCCCACGCCGCCGCGCGCTTGTCTGTCCGGCAAGCCTGAGGCTCAAGCCAGGATTTGACACGGCGAAGCGTAATTCAGCCACGCGCGGCTGGCCGTTACATCTGCGCCCCACGGGCGGCGGCGCGGTCCCCCAAGGGCCGGGGGTGTTAAACCTCGCGCTGGCGTTTACCGCTGATCGGACATTCACCATCGAGGATGGATACCGCCTGATCACACGGCTCATTCAGAATGCAATCCCCGCCGGTTGGGCGACGGGTGCGACCCCGAACAGTTTTTGTGACGGCGCATGGAACCTGTCCTTGAAGGGCCGCAAAGCCGTTGGCACCGCGCAGCGCATACGCCCTGTTGGCAACCGGCAGCGCCGCATTCTGGCGCATGCGCTGATTTTGGTGGAGGGCGATCTGGCCGCCGGGGCAGCAGCCGTCGATGCGTTTCACCGCGACCTTTCCCTTGGCCCAATCGACGCGGGTGTTCACACGACGTTGGACAGGGCCATCCCGTCGCAGCGTGATCCGATGAACGCATTGGCCGCATCACTCAATGAAATAGCACAGCGCGACATTCTGCGCGCAACACAGCATTTAGGTCGCCGAGCGGCCTGAACCCAAACCCGCGTTAACAACAAGGGTAATCGATACCAAAGAGGAGGAACCAACCCATGACAGCCTATTCAGTTCTGGCCGTGACACCCACCGACGACAGCTGGATCCCCGGCTATATCGAGCCGGTCGGCAAGATCATCGCTAAACATGGCGGCAAGTATATTGCGCGCACAACCAGCCACGAACAGGTCGAGGGGGAAGACCAGCCCGCAGCCCTGCGCGTGATCCTTGAATGGCCGGATGCGCAAGCCGCACGCGATTTCGTGAATGATCCGGACTACGCGCCCTATCTCGAGGCCCGCCACAAGGGATCGACCAGCGTTCATTTCATCATCGACGGCAAGGACGAGCTTGCCTGAGAACCTTAAGATACCCAGCGATGTCCTTGCGAATTCCGCAACTGCCGACGGCCTGTGAGGACGCCAAGAAAAGCCTAATAAACCCACAATGTGATTGTGATCTGTACTCTATCACACCTCGCACGTGAGGTTCGGCGAAATGACGGAGCAACGCGCTCCGGTCGCCTTTGACAGGCGGTCCTTATTTACGCGACGGTGGGCCGGCCTGCTTCAGGTCGGCCGCCGGATCTCGTACATTTTCAGTTTCCGGTTAATCGTTGCGCGCCCCATGCCAAGTACGCGAGCAGCTTCGCTGACATTCCACCGGCTGTTTGCGAGCGCATCAAGGATCATGCTGCGTTCGTCATAGGCGGTTACCGGATTGGCGGGTACAATGGCGCAAACCGGTTCCGGTATCGCAGAGGCCAGAGGAGCGCCAACACAGGCTTGTTGCAAATCAAGCAGGTTGATCCGGTTGTCCTGTGCCGTTGCCAATGCGTTCTGAAGCGCGCCGCGCATTTCGCGGACATTGCCATGGAACGGTAGGCGACAAAGCGCATCTTTGGCCTCGGCGCTGAAGGTGACGTTACAACCAGTCAGCTGCGCGCACAGGGCCTGGGCCAGAACCTCGGGATGTTCACGCCTGCGGACAGGGGGCAGGAAGACCTTTGAGCCTGTTAGAAGATAAAATAGGTCGTCTCTGAAATGCCCCGCGTTGACGGCGTCTATCAAAGGTTTGCGGCTGGTGGAAACCACACGCAGGCGGCTGTCATGCCCATGGTCATCCGTTTGGTGAAGGTGTTCTTCCTGTTCATTCAGGAAACGTCGCAGCTCTGCCTGCGAAGTGCGCGGCAACTCGTCCACATTGTCAAACACCAAGGTGGCTCGGACGCTCTTGCCATAGGACATTCTTGAAACGACGCGGGCTTGCTCAATGACCCTGCGCAAATGGTCTGTGTCGGCGTCACTCTCGCCAAGCGTCGCACAATCCAGATCGAAAACCGGTGCGTCAGGGGCATCGGTTTGCAGCAATGCGGCCACAAGCGCGGATTTCCCGGTTCCGGTTTCGCCTTCCAGATGCAGCATGGCTGTGTCTTCCAACATGGTTCGCGCACGGCGACAGGCGGCAGCCATGCTATGACTTCCGGTCGCCAACTGCTGTAGCGATGGCGGCAAGCGCGGTTTGCGCGCAGGGCCGGGCGGCAGCGGCTTGGACACCCGTTGGGGTGCGGCGGTCTTTGGCAAAGCAACCGTCAGGTTCACGGCGGCCCCATGATTGGCTGGAATCGAAAGTAGCCTCTCGGGCACATTCACCAGCCGATTGCTGTCGACGTGAAAGATCGCCTCGAACGCCTGACCTCTCAGCGATGCAGCGTTTGCACCGTCAAGGCAGGCGGAAACGGTCGAAGTGGCACCGATAATCATCCCTGCCTCGTTCACGGCGAC
>NZ_DGMH01000011.1:0-1267 GCF_002388305.1 Sulfitobacter sp. UBA4523 | reverse complement strand
CCTGCCTCGTTCACGGCGACCAGTGCATCGTCGGAGAGGACGTGATCACGCCCCACACGCGAGACCGTCACAAGCATCGCGTCGTTGAATTCCTTTTCAAACAGGTTGCGCTGAATGCGATGCGCAGTCTTTGCCAACAGCTGCTGCCCAAACAGATAATCCGCGCGATTGCCCCGATCGACAGACACAAGATTGATTGCACCAATCATCCCCCCGTTGGCATCCAGCACCGGAACGCCGGTACAGGCGAACTGTCTGAGCGTCGAAAAGTAATGATCCGCACCGCGCACAGTGATTGCGTGCCCCGTCCGCAAGGCCATGGATACGCCGTTTGTACCGGCCACGCGTTCGTCCCAACATGACCCAAGGGCGATGCCGTTCCATCCGTCAGTTCCACTCGTCGCCCCGCTATGCTCAATCCGAACAGAGACGCCATCGGCGTCGGTGACAACCAGACAATGACCGATTTCGCCCGCGACCGAAGCGAGATGTTGAAAGAAGCCCTGCCTGCCGCCGGTGCTCTCGATAATCTGTTCAAGTCGGGGGGCAACTTCGGAGGATTGGAGGCGCATGATAGGCCGCCCGGTATCGTGCCGCAGGTTATACTGCCGCGCACACCGGTCCCAGGATGCGGCAATCGCATCCGTTTGATTTGAGGTAATGAAACCTCTCATCACGTCTCCTCCCGACTCTTAGCTTAATGCGCAATCCCCTTGATCGGCAAACGTTTTGGGACGCCTCAGGTGCCAGCCAGCTCGCGAATAGCCGCCATCAGTTGCGCGACATGTGCGCGGTCGGCGGCGGCGGGATGGGGCCGTGCGATGCGTCCTGCGTCGTTGTCGTAATACTGCCCCGAGGCATTGGCGAATTCCTCGGACACTGCCGCACGGCGCAGGATGCCCGCCCCGATCCGCAGGTCATTGCCCGCCATTCCATAGGATTCCTTAACCATTTTTGTGGCAAGAAGAGACCCCGGGTTGACCGAGACAAACATCGGCCCTTCGGGGTGTTCGCGCGCCAATTCCTGCGACCAGATTGTCAGCGCCAACTTGCTTTGTGCGTAGGCTTCGCTGTGGCCAAGCTGCTGTTCGCCACGCAGGGCGTCGATGTCGACAGGGGCTTGTGCAGCTGAGGAAAGGCTCACCACGCGACCGTCTTTTGGGATGATCGGCAGCAGACCAACGGTCAAAGCCCAGGGCGCGATTGTGTTGACCATGAAACGCACATCCAGCCCGCTGTCTGTCTGTGTGTTGGGAACCTTCAGAAC
>NZ_DGMH01000036.1:33508-47455 GCF_002388305.1 Sulfitobacter sp. UBA4523 | reverse complement strand
ATCGGCACCTCGCCGCTGCACCGCGCCATTCCGAACCTCACGATGGACGAAATGGCCGACCGCATCCACGAAACGGTGACCCACGCGCGCAACCTGTGCGACAATGTGCAATGGTCGCCGATGGACGCCACGCGGACCGAGCTTGACTACCTGTACCGTGTCGTCGAAATCGCGATCAAGGCGGGGGCGACCACGATCAACATCCCCGATACCGTCGGCTATACCGCCCCCCGCGAAAGCGCCGATCTGATCCGCAAGCTCTTGGAAAATGTCCCCGGCGCGGACGAGATCGTCTTTGCCACGCATTGTCACAACGACCTTGGCATGGCGACCGCCAACAGCCTTGCCGCCGTCGAAGCGGGCGCGCGCCAGATCGAATGTACGATCAACGGCTTGGGCGAACGCGCGGGCAACACCGCGTTGGAAGAGGTCGTGATGGCGCTGAAAGTGCGCAATGACATCATGCCGTTCCAGACCAAGATCGACAGCACCAAGATCATGAACATCTCGCGCCGCGTTGCCGCTGTTTCGGGCTTCGCCGTGCAGTTCAACAAGGCCATCGTCGGCAAGAACGCCTTTGCGCATGAAAGCGGCATCCATCAGGACGGCATGCTGAAGAACGCCGAAACATTCGAGATCATGCGCCCCGAAGACGTGGGCCTGACCGAGACCAACATCGTGATGGGCAAACACTCGGGCCGTGCGGCGTTGCGCTCGAAGCTGGAAAACCTCGGCTATGAATTGGGGGATAACCAGCTCAAGGATGTGTTTGTCCGTTTCAAGGAACTGGCCGACCGCAAGAAAGAGATCTACGACGACGATCTCATCGCCCTGATGCGCACCGCCACCGACCCTGAAAGCGACCGCATTGTGCTGGGTAGCATGACCGTCGTCTGCGGCACCGAAGGCCCGCAGAAGGCAGAGATGTCGCTGACGGTGGATGGTGCGGAAACCTCTACCTCGCAAACCGGTGACGGGCCTGTGGATGCCGCGTTCAACTGCATCAAGGCACTGGTCGATCACAGCGCGCGCTTGCAATTGTATCAGGTGCACGCCGTGACCGAAGGCACCGACGCGCAGGCCACCGTTTCTGTCCGGCTTGAGGAAGACGGGCGCATCGTGACCGGTCAGTCGGCGGACACAGACACCGTGGTCGCATCGGTCCGCGCCTATATCCACGCGCTCAACCGTCTGTTGGTGCGCCGCGAGAAGGGCGGCACCGACAAGCGCGAGATCAGCTATAAAGACGTGGTGGGCTAACCCACCCGCTCTTCCCCCACGAACGCAAAAAGGCCCCCGAAGTCGGTGACGCATTCCGTCTGGTGGGAGCTTAAAACAAACAGACCTGTCGCGTGATGCGCGGCAGGTCTCTGTTTTAGTTCTATAAATCTCGTCTTCTAAAGCAGGAAAATGATATCGGAAATCCGAGAGATTCTTCTCGGAGTTACTACCGGCTCGCTTCGGCGAAGAAAAATTTAGAACTTTAGATATTTCTTCTTCTGATTCTGAAAATACGGCCAATATCCTTTGATCACAAGCTTGACCTTCGCAAGAGGCGAAGATTGCGGACAATCGTTCGCTTCGACTTCAATCCAAGCGGTTTTTCTGGTCTCTGGTTGAAAAACGACACGAGGCGGAACCGCGGATATGCGAGGTTCTGATGACAAACTTGGCGAAATTTAACTTCAAACTCTCTCAGCTCTATCCGGGCGCGGGGAAACATCTCATCAACACATGCGGAAATCCGGACTGTTCGAACTTCGGGCAGCCGCTGACTGGTCGTGCCGATCGCAAGTTCTTTTGGAAGCAGAAGCATCCGGACCTCAGCCCAGAGCAACTAAAGCTGATTGAGATGCATGGACCAGGTGCTTACAAGCTCGCAGGAGCTGACAAGAAGCATCGTCGCGTCTCTCGCGTGTTCGCTTACGAGAACAACCCGCATGGGTGGTCCGATCAACGCACGGTCCGGTGTCAAGGCCAAACCCACGACGGATACCTCTGCGACACAGGTTTCTCCATCCTTTCCCCGGATCATCTGAACGAGGAAATCGACAGGCTCCGTAACTTTAATGGGATCCTCGACGGGCCTTCTTGTGGAGCCTGCGGCAAGCGCTTCTTGGATGATCCGGACGAGTTCGCCCTCGATGGCGCTCACGAGCGATCGAAGGACCGCGAAGGAAAGCTACTTCGCAGAAAAAAGACGCCTTCGTCGCTCCGGGTGCTTCACAAGCCCTGCCGGGGACAGAAGGGTGCGCGTTTTTCCATCTCGCTGCCTCATGCAGGACAGAAGACAACTGCCGACAATCTTCGGATACTCGGAGCGGTGCTGAACAGCGCCGGGATCGTCGATATCCAGCGGATGATCGGAACTGCCACCACCGGCAAGAAAATCGGTATGTCCCGGATCTACGACCGCATAGAATGGCTCGAAGCGGTTTTTCTCGCTTATGAACGCGAGATGCTGCGACGATGGAAGGACAAGATCGAACGCAGCGGTGAAAACGTCGAACACCTTCTCAGCCATGATGACATGGTCCTTTCGGTGAACTGGGAAACTTCGACCGACAGGCGGAACACACAGCTCAACTGTGCGATCACTGCGGATGCCCGTAGTGGATATGTCTATCGGCTTGATGTCGACTTCGACCCTCGTGCCACGCCTCTCGACCTGTTTAATGCCACATACCTCGATGAGGCTGGCATGCCGAAGAACCTTGAACAACTCTATCCGAACAGCAAAGTTCAGTCGGCTCCGAAATTCTCATGGCAACGGCCAACTGGCCGGTATCATGAGTCGCAGTTCTTCGCTGCCTGTGTCAATGAAATTAAGGCATTCCAGAGCCGCGCAAAGCGCCGAATGCCGAAGAAAGACAAAAGTCAGCAGGCCGCACGATCCGCTCTTATTCAGCGGACAAAAGGAATGATCACCAACATCCGTATGATCTCCGAGGGGTGGTTCGGCTTCCCGATCGACGAATCCGAAGAACGGGGTTCGTTCAAAGGCATGACAACGAGGGACATCTACACAAAAGGAGCGCATTTCGCTCTCTTGAAGGAAATGCTCCCGCGAGGGTCGATCGTTTTGACCACCGAACAAGAAGCAACCTTACCTCCCCTCCTACCGCACATCTTCGACAAGGAAATCCGGGAGGACCGGTTCACTTGGCTGGCTATGAGTTTCAATAAGAAAGCAACGAAGCCGGAAAAGCTCGGCAAGGTGAAGGAATACCGAAAGGCCCGAAAGCAGTTCCACAACGACGGCATGTATGCCGGACGCTTCGACTTCGAAACTGATGCGCAAACAGTCAGTGAGGCATTTATCGCCGAGCACATGGAGACCGCCCTTCGTGGAAACGGTGCGCCGTTCCAGATCTCAAACTATCAGTCCGAAGTTTTTCCTTCGCTCTGGGTTCGGTCCTCGACCCAGGCGAGCGGAGAGATCGACAAGACCGTCGGTTTTCCCATCCTGCCGCGCAATCTGCGCAGGACAATGAAGAAGCTGGCGTTCGACCAAGAAGAGCTGAGCCAGGACCTGCGCGAAGAACTGGCACCGTGGGTCTACAAGGCGACGCTTCAGCCCGTCAGCTCCTTTATGAACTCTCTCCGCGAGAGAATGAGCGTCGCCGCCCGAGCTGGGAGTGGAGGTGCCCGGGTCGGTGGCTCATACATTCAGGGGGCGATCTTTAACCCTCGAACATTGATCGCACTCTTGAATATTTATCGTGTTCATTACAACTTCTTCGAGCCACGGCCCTACGCCTGCCCCTACGAAGCGATTGACGACCTGGTCGATCCGCCCAAGCTGACTTCGCGTGCGCTGCGGATACCGGGCACAGAAGAGTTCGTTGATCTCCCACCGCGGGCGCGGCGTCCTCGTCCCCGCATGACGCCGGCTATGCGCCATGGCATGGACGCCTTCACAAAGCGGAAGGATGGCACACAGGATCCTCCAGACATCTACCGGATGCTGTATCGCCCATGGCTATACATGGGAACAAAGCTTGGGGCGAGGTTCGAGCGATCAAGAAGAAATATCAAAACGAAGGCGATTACAAACCATGAGAAAGGTTGAAACAAATAGAGAAAACGGCAACGCTGCATCTGTAAGGAAAGCCTATAGCAGCTAACATTTTACGCTTCTCTCTAAAGTAATCCGTCTGACTGATCGGCCACGAGGCCAACTTCCGGATAGGATCAAACAAACCCATATATTTCGTATCTATAATCTCTTGCCAGGCATTTTATGACAACTATCACCAGTAGAGCACTCGCCCCGCCAAATAACTGGCAAGATTTTGAGGCACTTACTTTCGATCTCTTCAAGCGGGTCTGGAAAACCGATGATGCTCACATGCATGGCCGGTCCGGACAAAAGCAGAATGGAGTCGACGTTTATGGGACTGATCGGGTTCACAACAAATGGGTCGGTGTTCAATGCAAAGGGAAAAATGGCGACTACCATGCCGAAGTAACGAAGTCAGAGCTTCAGCAAGAAGTTGAGAAGGCCAAAAAATTTGAACCGCCACTGAACCGCTTCGTGCTCGTGACTACCGCTCCCAACGACCAAAAGATCCAGCAGGAAGCCCGCAGGCTAAATCAAGAGAACATTAAACGCGGTCTTTTTGAAGTCGACATAATGGGCTGGGAAGAGATCAAGCACCTCATACAGGACCACCCAGATGTTCTTGAGACTTACTATGATGGGTTGGCCCCCGGCTTGCCGAAAAAGTTCATCGACGCGTTTAATGACACCCGTGAGCACATAACGAATGAACTCGAACGACGGTTGCCTGCCACAAAGGGTGATGTGAGGGCGTCCTTTGCAGCCGCTGCCATGGACGCTGAATCCAACGACCACCTTGGACAGCGCATCACCGACATTGCAGGCATGCTGAACAAGAATCCCGAACACGTCCTTAATCTGCTCTCGACAGTTTGGGAAGCGGAGGCACCTTCCGCATCAGATCGAAATCGCTACCGTATTAAAGCGAATATGGCTTCCGCATACTGGATTTTGGGGAAGCGCTCGGATGCTGGCCGTCACTTTCGACAAGCTGGCGAGGAAATACCGGAAGAAGCTGACGGCTTGGCGGTGCTTGCAACTGCCGAAATGATCGAAGGAGACTACGTCGCCGCGGTAGATCTTTCCCGGCAAGCGCTCGATCTGAAACCAGATTGCGAACGCGCTGCGGGGGTCCTTCTCGAAAATGCCCCCAAAGATGCTTCGTGGGAAGATCTTCAGGCGAGTCTGTCTAAGGACCTCAAGCAGCGCGCAGAGGTGCTTGTAGCGCTCGCCGAGCGCGCTGCATTGCAAGGGGAAACCAAGGAATCAAATCAACTCTTGAAGTCAGCTATCAGGCGTGACCCTGAAAACTGGCTCGTGCTCGCTCGGGCAGGCCTGATAGAGTTTGGTAAAGTCGCTGACAAAGAAGAAATCCGTTTCCTCCGAATGCTTCGTGATCAGGATAGGAAGGTCGTCGAGGAGGCCTCGGATCTGTTTGGTCGATCCTGGGAAGCCATCAAGATCACTGGCTGGGCCCCTCAAGGAGACTGGGTAGCTGCTAACCGTGCATCCACGCTCTTACTGCTGTCAAACGAGACCGCCGCCGACCAAGTATTACAAGATGCCCTCTCAAAGTGCGGTTCTACGCCTGGCCTTCTCCATGTCAAGGCGATGCGCCACATGGATCGTGAAGAGTGGGCCGACGCTCTGTCGGATCTTTCAAGCATCCCTGAGGAGAACCTGGACGCCAATGACCGACTGATGCTGATCCAAGCTGAAGTTCGGGGCGGCGATCCGCACATAGGACTGGAGGCGGCCAAAACGCTTTACGAGAAAAGCGACGAGGATGATCTCCGTATTGCCGCAGCAACAGCGCGCCTAATAGCTGCTGCTGCGATTTCCGAAGTCACTGCAGATGAAGAAGCATCCTCGATCTTTGATGACTACTCAGGGTCACCGATCTTAATCGCTACCTATTTAGGCATCAGGCCGGACGCGCCAGAGAAAGATATTCTTAAAGACCGGCTGCTCACAAACCTTCCCCAAGATGCGGACACGTTTACAAAAGACCGAGTGGCACATGCTCTCTATGGCGTTGAAGAATACTCCTCGGCTGCCGACCTATTCCTTTCGTTATGCAATCCCGAGACGGACGATGTTCACCTCCGCTTGGCGCTCAGGTCACTTGGTCACTCCCGGCGCCTGAAAGACGCCCGAAAGCTCTACGGGAAGCTCGGGTCCGACGTGCTGAAAAATCCAGAAATCCGACGCCTCGGGATATGGATTTTCGAAGAATCCGGTCATCTCGATAAGGCTCGAGATCAGTTTGTGGAATACGCAAAACTTGCCCAACCAGATCTGAATGATCGTTTGATATGGTTAAACCTTTGCCTTCGAATTCCAGACATCGAAAGCGCTGCTGCTTACCTTAGGGAGGTTGATGTTGGTATTGAGGGCTCCCCTGACGCGCGAATGCGCTTGGCCCACTTTATGGACAGGGTGATCGAGGATCCTTTCAAAACCTTAGAAATGGGCTATCGCGCACTTCGAGATGGATATGAAGACGCGAAAATGCACGCAGGCTTCGTCATTGGTCTTTTCTTCATGGGGAGGGCCGGCCGTAGTGCGGACCTAACAAGAGATGTCGTCGGAGCAGATACTGCCGTAGTTCTTAGCGCAGATGGAAGAAATGATCTCGTCCGCGTCATCGAGACTGCTCCGAATCTGCAGGGCCGTTTCAATGAGATTGCTGTAGATGATCCATTCGCTAAACGCCTTCTCGGCAAACGGGTTGGTGACCAGATCGAAATCAAAAGCCTGATGGGCGGCCAAACATTAACGGTTAAAGAAATCGTTAGCAAATACGTCCACGCGCAAGCCCGATCTTTGAATGATTGCGAAGAAATGTTTCCAGAGAATAAGTTTCTGGGCGGGCTCAGGATACACGATGAGGATTTACTTGGTAGCATTCAGCCAATGTTAGACAACCTCCGTGAAAAGAGGGAGATGGGTGAACGCCTCGAAGATGCTTACCGAAAGGGCATTGCTCCCTTGTCAGTTCTTGCCCAGTTTGGAGGAGGGACGGTCTTCGATTTCTGGGACCATGCAAGACACCATCCCGATCTTAACGTTGTAGTTTCGGAGGGCAGTCATGTTGAGCGGCAGAGGGCATTGGCCGGTCTAAGTGGTAACGACGGGTGTGCAATCGTCGATCCGGCAACTCTATACGGGGTGGTTGGCCTGGGCCTGTCGGATACTGTTCTTCTGGCCTTGCCGAACTTAATGATTACTCGAAGCAGTGTGGACATGCTTCAATACGCGCTGACCGAGCGCCAGGATTCCTTGGGTGACCCTAATAAAGCAGGGGTGATGGTGGCCTTGGAAGAAGGTTATACCATGATCGAGCGAAGCCAAGCGCAGACAGACGCGCTCATAGATCACCTTTCTCGAACGGTCGATCTTGCAAGGCAGCTCGAAATCGTAATGCCAGAGGAAGGTTTCGCGCTGCCTGCTGAGGTAAATGAACTCTTTAGTAAGGTCGGACCGGCATTTACCGACACCATGATTGTTGCCAAGGAGCGGGATATTCCTGTCCTTACGGACGATCTCGCCCTACGCAGGGTGATCTGGGCCGAAGATATTCGATCCACGTGGACCCAGGTTGCGCTCCAGAAGGCACGGACAGCGGGAAGGATACAGGTCGGTGCGTATATCGATGCTACCCTTGCCTTCTTAGATGCAACCTACGGTTACACAACCGTTGACATCGCGGCTGTGCTACATGAATGGGGCGCTTCCCGCGCAGATCCGAACCCCCGCCTGGACAGGCTTATTGAACACGTTGCGTCGCCAAACAATGAAAGACACAGTGTCACCCGACTTCTTGCCGGACTATTTATGGAAGCTTGGGGAAAAGGTGAGCAAGAGGATTCTTGCAAGCGGTTGATCAAACAAGTGTTTCTGACATTGAAAACTCATCAAGGCGCCGAGAGCGCAAGAAGTATCATGCTTGAAGCTCTCGCCAAGGCTGTTGATCGGAATCAAAGAGCTGGACGCAGAAAATTTCTTCCGGCGCGCCTTAGGTCGTCAACGCATCTCACAGCCCCTGAGTATCTGACGCCGGATTCGGACAAAGCTACTAAACAGCAAATCGACGATACAATCGGTCGGCACATCCGGGAAGCCATCTTGAGCTAAAACTGCCTGTCGGAAACGGCTGTTCCTTAGCAGGAGGCTGTTGGCTGCTTAATCACGACAGATAAACGCATCTTCACTTGTTTGCTAAGGTATCCCAAGAAGCTTAGAGATAAGGCCGCATCCCTACGGGAAACGGCCTTATCTTCCTGGGGGTTCAACAGCTAACCGCCTCCCACCATGCGGAATGCGTCACGAAGTCGGGGGCCTTTTCTGTATCCGGTGTTCTGTCAGCGCAGATTAGAAATCTGTCAGACCCGCAAAAGTACCGGTCGCGCTTGAAAAGATGTTACCCAGCGAACGACGCTTGGAGGTACGGCGACCCAGTTCATAGTTCACGCCGAAAGTCAGCTGGTCCACGTCCTCGCCACTGTCAAAGTCCAGACGGCCCAAGGCCAGCTCTACGTTCGCACCGGGGGTGAATTCATATTGACCGCCGATGGTGATCGACCGCACGTCTTCGGGGCCCAGATCCAGGAACCCGACAGAGCCGATAGCAGAGAAGCCGTTGGCGAATTCATAGCCGCCTGCGACAGCGACAACGCTCAGATCATCCAGCTTCAGCAGGTCGGCCTGCACATTGTATTGCGCGACATCATAATCGGCATAGGCGGCGTAAAGCGTCTCGTCTTCGATGTGAACGAGATCCAGACCGACGGTGCCGGTGGGGGTAACATCCCAAGCGGCGAAGATGCTGAAGGTCATGTCGTCCAGATCGGAGGAATCACCGATCGCGGCACCAAAGGTATGCGCGCCGGATTGATAGGACCCGAACAGGCTGGTGACATCCGCGTCGAAGCCTTCGATGTCAAAACGCGAATAGTCGAGACCGATGTTAAAGCCGTTGGCCAGAGCGTATTCGACGCCCACTGTGCCCAGATCGATATCGACGCCCTCGATAGAGATGTTCGACAGCTCACCCGAGAAGATGAAGTTGTCGTAGCGGTATTCGATGCCGCCGCCAAAGGATTTCACGTCGATCGTGCCTGCGCCGTCAACGTCGAAGTCGTGGAATTTCGCGAAAGCCGTGCCATAGGTCAGTTCGGCAGCAGCGGCGGTTGCGGTCACGCTCAGAAGCGAGGCGACAAAAATATTACGGATCATGCTGGTTCCTTCGCACAATTTACGGTTGCTCGTTCCATGGCTCTTAGGCGCAGCGGAATCCGCCCGCAACACCCAAGCGAAACCGCCGTTACGATCCGTTTACTTGTGGTATTTTTGACCCGCCTGAACCGGTGCCCGCCGCCCCTTAGCGATAGGGATCCTTGGGGCTGCGATCCTCTGACAGCGACCGTTGCGAGCGTTCGACGATCATCACTGTGGCATCGGCCAGATGCTGGCGTTCGATATGGTGATCTCCGCGTGCGACGCGCAGCTTATGCGCCTCTAGCATCACTTCCGCGTGGGACGATCCGCGCGGCGGGATGAAGGTGTAGCAGGCCAGTTCGATCAGGAACCCCAGCGGATCCTTGAAGTAGATCGAATGCATGAACCCGCGATCCTTCACACCCGAATTGCCGATCCCCCGCTCCTTGAGCCGGTCGAGCACTTGATCAAACATGGCGCGGTCGACCTCGAACGCAAGATGGTGCACGCAGCCCGCGTCCATCGGCGTGCGACTGTAGACGGGTTTGCGGTTTTCATTGGTAAAGATGGTGATCAACCGGCCGTCGCCGGGATCGAAATACAGGTGCCCTTCGTCGGGATCGTCCAGATTTGGCTGGTCGAAGATGAACGGCATGCCCAGCAGACCCTCCCAAAAGTCGATACTGGTCTGACGGTCCGCGCCCATCAGCGTGATGTGATGCACACCAATAACTTGAATCTTCTGCATTTCTCTCTCCCCCTATTGTCCGGCTTGCCGCAAACCATAGCGCGGTGGCGGCATCATGCCACCACAAAGGTCAACCCCCCTTTCGTCTTTGACCTCATCGGCCTATAAGCCGTTTAGCCCGTGACTTGTCAGAGTCGACGGGCCAAAATGAATTTTTGCAAGGTCCTGCTGCCCATGTCCGTTTTTGATCAATTCCGTGGTTTGTTCTCGTCCGATATGGCCATCGACCTCGGGACCGCGAACACCTTGGTTTATGTCAAAGGCAAGGGCATCGTCCTGTCCGAACCTTCGGTTGTCGCCTATCACGTCAAGGACGGCGTCAAAAAGGTGCTGGCCGTGGGCGAAGACGCAAAGTTGATGCTGGGCCGGACCCCCGGCAGCATCGAAGCGATCCGCCCCATGCGCGAGGGCGTGATTGCCGACTTTGACACCGCCGAAGAGATGATCAAGCATTTCATCCGCAAGGTGCACAAACGGTCGACCTTCTCGAAGCCCAAGATCATCGTCTGCGTGCCGCATGGGGCGACGCCTGTTGAAAAACGCGCGATCCGTCAGTCGGTGCTATCTGCGGGCGCACGCCGCGCCGGCCTGATTGCCGAACCGATTGCCGCGGCCATCGGGGCGGGCATGCCGATCACCGATCCGACCGGGAACATGGTTGTCGATATAGGGGGTGGCACAACCGAGGTCGCGGTGCTGTCCTTGGGCGATATCGTCTATGCGCGCTCTGTCCGTGTGGGCGGCGACCGTATGGACGAGGCGATCATCAGCTACCTGCGTCGCCAGCAAAACTTGCTGATCGGTGAAACAACCGCCGAGCGGGTGAAAACCTCTATCGGGACCGCACGGATGCCCGACGACGGGCGCGGCACCTCGATGCAGATCCGCGGGCGCGACCTGCTGAATGGTGTCCCCAAAGAGATCGAAGTGACCCAGGCGCAGATCGCCGAAGCGCTGGCCGAGCCTGTGCAGCAGATCTGCGAGGCGGTGATGACCGCGCTGGAGACCACCCCGCCCGATCTGGCGGCTGACATCGTGGACCGTGGCGTCATGCTGACCGGTGGCGGTGCCTTGCTGGGCGATCTGGATCTGGCGCTGCGCGAACAGACCGGGCTGGCCATTTCCGTGGCGGATGAACCGTTGAACTGCGTGGCCTTGGGCACCGGCAAAGCGCTGGAGTATGAAAAGCAGCTGCGCCACGCCATCGACTACGACAGCTAATCAGCGCAGCTATAACAGCCCGTGATGCGGCAGGACGGCGCTGCCCTCGCGGTGGGAAACGTATAACGCATGGCCATCGACCGATCCTCTTCGAACGATTTTGGGCGCCCGCTGCGCCGCTTGCTGCTGGCCGTCATCGTGCTGGTGCTGGCGGGCATCTTTCTGCTGTGGCGGATCGACAGCCCCCGCGTCGAACGGTTTCGCGCGCAGATCACCGACCGGATCGTCCCCAATCTGGATTGGGCGATGACCCCTGTTACCGGCACGGTGAACCTGTTCCGCGATTTCCAAAGCTATCAACGTCTGACCGTGCAGAACCAGGAACTGCGGTCCGAGCTGCGCAAGATGCAGACCTGGAAAGAAGCGGCGCTGCAGCTTGAACAGGAAAACGCCCGTTTGCTGGACCTGAACAAGGTGCGGCTTGATCCGCGTTTAACCCATATTACCGGTGTGGTGCAGGCGGACTCCGGTTCGCCCTTCCGCCAATCTGTGCTGCTGAACGTCGGGGCCCGTGATGGCATTGTCGATGGCTGGGCCACGGTGGACGGCATCGGGCTGGTAGGGCGCATTTCCGGCGTGGGCGAAAACACCGCGCGCGTCATTCTGGTGACCGATACCTCTAGCCGCATACCGGCGGTGATCCAGCCGTCGGGACAGCGGGCGATTATTGCGGGCGACAACTCGGCCGCGCCACCGATTGACTTTCTCGAGAACCCCGACCTTGTGCGTCCCGGTGATCGGGTCAGCAGCTCTGGCGATGGCGGCGTGTTTCCTGCGGGTATCCTGATCGGTCAGGTCGCCGCCGACCCCGGCGGGCGGCTGCGCGTGCGTCTTGCGGCGGATTTCGAGCGGCTCGAATTCCTGCGCGTGCTGCGCCACCATGGCTCCGAAAAAGTGAACGAGGATGCGGCCGTGGTGCGGGATGACGCCACGGGCATGATCGCGCCCCTGCCCTTTGATCCTGCGACCGAATGATGGACGAACTGTCGCCCCTGCGATTGTGGCTGATGCGCGCGGCGTTTATGGCGCTGACGGTGGTGCTGCTGTTCTTCCATCTGCTGCCGCTTGATACCCAGCCGATCGCGCTGTTCGCGCCCGAGCTGTCGCCCCCACTGGCCACCATCGACCCCGCAGAGGCGCGTCTGAGGGCCCTGCTGGACCAGGGCAGCGACCGCATCTGGATCGCCCCCGACCTGCTGATCGCCTTTGCGCTGGCGTGGTCTGTGCGGCGGCCCGACTATGTCCCCGCCCTACTGCTTGCCGTCGCCTTCCTGCTGACGGACCTGTTGCTGCAACGCCCGCCCGGCCTTTGGGCGCTGCTGGCGTTGCTGGCATGCGAGAATATGAAAACCCGTGGTCGCACCCTGCGCGACAGCACCTTTGGTGCGGAATGGCTGGCGGTCTCCGTATGGCTGATCGCTATTTTGATGCTGAACCGGATCGTGCTATCGTTGCTGCTGGTCCCACCGCCACAATGGTCGCTGAGCCTGTTTGAACTGGCCGTCACGATCCTGACCTATCCGGCTGTGGTGTTTGTGACCCATGCGCTGATGGGCGTGCGCAAATCCGCCCCCGGCGATCTGGACAGTATGGGCAACCGCTCATGAGGAGACCAAGATGAGACGCAGCAGGGCCGATAGCGAAGCCAGCCACTCCAAGCTCAGCCGCCGCGCTGTTTTGCTGGGCAGCGCGCAGCTGCTGTTCATGGGCGGTCTGGCCGCGCGGATGAATTACCTGCAGGTCGATCAGGCTGACCAGTTCCGCCTGCTGGCCGAAGAGAACCGGATCAACATCCGGTTGATCCCGCCTGCACGAGGCGAAATCTTTGACCGCAACGGCGTGCGGTTGGCGCAAAACGTGCCGTCGTACCGGATCGTGATCGTGCGCGAGGATGCCGATGATGTGGATGCGGTGATGGACCGGCTGGGCAAGGTCATCGACCTTGATCCCGAAATGCGCGACCGCGCGATGGCCGAAATCAAACGCTCCGCCCCGTTCCTGCCGGTGACCGTCGCCGATGATGTCACATGGGACGAGGTAAGCCGCGTGTCGGTCAACGCCCCCGCCCTGCCCGGTGTCAGCCCCGAAGTCGGCCTGACCCGTGTCTATCCCCGTGGGTCGGACTTTGCGCATATCGTCGGCCGTGTGGGCCGCGTGAGCCAAGCCGATCTGGATGCGCTGGAAAATCCCGACGCCGTGCTGCGCATCCCCCGGTTCCAGATCGGCAAGATCAACGTCGAGGCGCGTCAGGAATCCCTGTTGCGCGGCTCTGCCGGCACCAAACAGGTCGAGGTCAACGCCACCGGCCGTGTGATGCGCGAACTGGCCCGCCGCGAAGGGCAATCGGGTGCGGATCTGCAGCTTACCATCGATTCCAAGCTGCAGAACTTTGTGCAGGCCCGGCTGGGAAGCGAAAGCGCCGCCGTCGTGATCATGGATTGCGAGAACGGCGATCTGGTCGCCAATGCCTCTTCGCCCAGCTACGACCCGAACCTGTTCATCGGGGGGATATCCTCGGCCGATTATAACCCGCTGCTGCAATCGGAATACCGCCCGCTGGTCAACAAGACCGTGCAGGGCACCTACCCGCCCGGATCGACCTACAAGATGGTCGTGGCCATGGCCGCCCTCGAAGAGGGTATCGTCGGCCCCGAAGAAACCGTCTATTGCCCCGGCCACCTAGAGGTCGGCGGTG
>NZ_DGMH01000036.1:465-33410 GCF_002388305.1 Sulfitobacter sp. UBA4523 | reverse complement strand
AGAGGTCGGCGGTCGCCGTTTCCACTGCTGGAAACGCGCAGGTCACGGCTGGATCGACCTCGAGAACTCGCTCAAGCAATCCTGCGACGTCTATTACTATGATCTGGCGATGAAAGTCGGGATCGAGAAAATCTCGGCCATGGCGAACCGCTTTGGACTCGGCTGGAAGCACGACCTGCCGCTGTCCTCGGTCGCCGCCGGTCTGGCCCCCACGAAAGAGTGGAAGCAAGCGACCAAGGGCGATTCATGGGTGATCGGCGACACGGTTAATGCCTCTATCGGGCAAGGCTTCACCCTCAGTTCGCCGCTGCAACTGGCGGTGATGACCGCGCGGATCGCCACCAACCGCGCCGTGGTCCCGCGGCTGATCAAATCTATTGACGGTGTCGAACAACCCAGCGGCGCGGGCGAGCCTTTGGGCATGAACGAAAACAACATGCGGCAGGTGCGCAAGGGCATGTATTCGGTGGTAAACGACCGACGCGGCACCGGCTACCGGTCGCGCGTCATCGCCGAGGGTGTGCGCATGGCCGGCAAAAGCGGCACCAGCCAGGTGCGCAACATCACCGCGGCCGAACGCGCGCGCGGGGTCAGCCGCAACGAGGACCTGCCCTGGGAGCGCCGCGACCACGCGCTGTTTGTCGCCTTCGCCCCCTATGACAAGCCACGCTATGCGGTATCGGTGCTGGTGGAACACGGCGGCGGCGGATCGACCGCAGCAGCCCCCATCGCCCGCGATGTCATACTGCAAGCGATCTATGGCGGCGAACCGCCGCTAGAGGCCTACCCCACCGCCGACCGCGGCCGCATCGCCGAGCAGCAAAAAGCCCTGCGCGCGATCCAGCCCCAAGCGGACTTCAGCGGGAAAGACCAAGCATGAGCTACCTTGAATATACGGTCAAACATGTCCCCACGGGCTTTGCCAAGATCCTGCACCTGAACTGGCCGCTGACCATCCTGCTGGCCGCTGTTTCGGGGGTGGGGTTCCTGATGCTCTACTCCGTGGCCGGTGGCAGCTTTACCCCCTGGGCCGAGCCGCAGATGAAACGCTTTGCCCTTGGCATCGCGCTGATGATCGCCGCGGGGATGGTGCCGATCTGGCTTTGGCGAAACCTTGCAGGCGTGGCCTATTTCGGGACCGTGATCCTGCTGATCGGGGTAGAGCTTTTCGGCGCTGTCGGTATGGGCGCGCAGCGCTGGATCGAGATCGGATCGTTTCGCCTGCAACCCTCCGAACTGATGAAGATCACGCTGGTGATGATGCTGGCCGCCTATTACGACTGGCTCCCGCCCAAGAAAACCTCGCGCCCGCTTTGGGTGCTGCTGCCGGTCCTGCTGATCCTGATACCCACGGCACTGGTGCTGAAACAGCCCGACCTGGGCACCGCGATCCTGCTGATGGCAGCGGGCGGAGGGCTGATGTTTCTGGCCGGAGTGCACTGGGGCTATTTCGCCGTGGTCATCACCGGCGCCGTCGGACTGGTGACGGCGGTGTTCCAGTCCCGCGGCACGCCGTGGCAGCTGATCAAGGATTACCAGTTCCGGCGCATTGACACGTTTATCGATCCCAGCACCGACCCGTTGGGCGCAGGGTATCACATCACACAATCCAAGATCGCGCTCGGCTCCGGCGGCTGGACGGGGCGCGGGTTCATGCAAGGCACCCAGTCGCGCCTGAACTTCCTGCCCGAAAAACACACGGACTTCATCTTTACCACCTTGGCCGAGGAGTTCGGCTTTGTCGGCGGGTTCTCCCTGCTGGGTCTCTATGCGCTGATCATCGTCTTCTGCGTCGCGGCGGCGCTGATCAACAAGGACCGTTTCTCGTCGCTGCTGACCCTTGGCATCGCGCTGAACTTCTTTTTGTTCTTCGCGGTGAACATGTCGATGGTAATGGGGCTGGCGCCCGTTGTCGGGGTCCCCTTGCCGCTGGTCAGCTATGGCGGGTCGGCGATGCTGGTGTTGCTGCTGGCTTTTGGCCTTGTACAATCGGCCCATGTCCACCGCCCCAGATAGGAAGCCCATGCCTCTCAATATCCTTTTCGCCGCGCGCCCCGAACGCTGGGTGACGTATGAAACGCCGCTGCGCCAAGCGCTTGATGCCGCGGGGATCGCGGCTCACCTATCAACGGACATCGCCCCGCAGGACGTGGACTACATCGTCTATGCCCCCAACAGCCCCTTGCAGGATTTCACGCCCTACACGCGGGCCAAGGCGGTGCTGAACCTCTGGGCGGGGGTGGAAAACATCACCAATAACCAGACGCTGAAGATTCCTCTGGCGCGGATGGTGGACCCGGGGCTGACCAAGGGGATGGTGGAATGGGTCACGGGCCATGTGATGCGCTATCATCTGGGGCTGGACACGGACATTCGCAAAACGGACACCGATTGGACCCCGCGCACCCCGCCGCTGGCACAGGAACGACAGGTCACTATTCTGGGTCTGGGGGCCTTGGGCGCGGCGGTGGCGGAAACTCTGGTCTATCTGGGGTTCAACGTCACCGGCTGGTCGCGCAGCCCCAAGGACATCGCGGGCGTCACCTGCCTGCATGGGGACGCCGGGCGCGCAGATGCCCTGCGCCGTGCCGAGATCGCGGTGCTGCTGCTGCCCAACACGCCAGATACCGAAAACACGCTGAATGCCGAGACGCTGGCGCAAATGCCCGCTGGTGCCTGTATCATCAACCCGGGCCGCGGCGCGCTGATCGATGACGACGCGCTGCTGGCGGCGCTCGACAGCGGCCAGATCGCCCATGCTACGCTGGATGTGTTCCGTGTCGAACCCCTGCCCGCAGACCACCCCTATTGGGCGCATCCCAAAGTCACCGTCACACCCCACATCGCTGCCGAGACCCGCGCGACAACTGCTGCACAGGCCATCGTCGAAAACATCCGCCGCGGCGAAGCAGGCGAGGATTTCCTGCATCTGGTGGATCGCGCCAAAGGCTACTGACCCGCCCCGTATCGAGGGCGGGATATGAGTTTATTTGGCAAAATGAAGCTGAAGCCGCGCGCCCCTTCATTTTGCCTCTTAAACTCTCGCCGAAGGCAGGCCAGCCGCGGGCGCTCAGCCCGCTGTCAGGCCGCGCCCCTTCAGCAAAGCCTCTACCCCCGGCAACCGGCCACGGAACGCCTTGTACAGTTCCGCCGCGTCCTGACTGCCGCCGGTGGACAGGATGTGCTGCTCTAGCGCGGCGGCGCGGTCGGGATCAAAGGCGCTGCCGGCCTCTTCAAAGGCGGCGAAGGCGTCTGCGTCCATCACTTCGGACTACATGTAGCTATAGTAGCCGCTGGAATAGCCGTCGCCGGAAAAGACATGGGCAAACTGCGGCGTGGCGTGGCGCATGGTGATCGCGGGTGGAATGCCCAGATCGGCCAGCACCTGCGCCTGTTTCTCCATCGGATCGGCAGGTGCCGCACCGTCGTGGAATTCGAGGTCGACCAGCGCAGAGGCGACATATTCGACCGTGGCGAACCCCATGTCGAAATTCGCGGCCCCCAGCACCTTTTCCAGCATCTCGGGCGGCATGGGGTCGCCTGTTTTGGCATGGGTGGCAAATTGGCTGAGCACGTCGGGCACTTCGAGCCAATGTTCGAACAACTGGCTCGGTAGTTCGACAAAGTCACGCGCGACCGATGTGCCGCTCACGGATTCGTAGGTCACATCCGACAGCATCTGGTGCAGCGCATGGCCAAATTCATGAAACAGCGTGCGTGCATCATCATAGGACAGCAGCGCAGGCGCGGCTTTGGCAAAGTTGCACACGTTGATCACGACGGGCGACTGCACGTCGGGGAATTTGCCTGAGACCGCATGGCGCTGCACCACGCGCCCGACCGTTTCGATCCGCGTGCAAAGTAGTCACCGATGAACACCGCCACATGTTCGCCGTTGCGGGTCACTTCCCACGCGCGACAATCGGGGTGATAGAGCGGCACGTCGAGGGGTTTGAATTCGAGAGCGAACAATCGCGTAGCGCAGTCGAAGGCCGCGTCGATCATCCGGTCCAGCTGGAAATACGGTTTCAACGCGGCTTCATCCAGATCATGCTCTGCCACGCGCCGTTTCTGCGCATAGTAGCGCCAGTCCCACGGGGCCAGATCGGCGTTCACGCCATCGTCATGCATCATACGGGTCAGCACCTCGGCGTCCGCCTGCGCTTGGCGTTTTGCCGGGGTCCAGACATCCATCAGCAGCTGGCGCACCGCTTTGGGTGTTTTCGCCATCTCTGTTTCCAGCTTGTAAGCCGCGAAATTGTCATAGCCCAGAAGCTTGGCCCGTTCCTCGCGCAGGGCGAGGATCTCGGCAGCGATGGCGCGGTTATCGGTATCGCCGCCATTGGCCCCGCGGGACTGCCAGGCGAGAAACGCCTTTTCGCGCAGATCGCGGCGCGGCGAGAATTGCAGGAACGGTGTGATCAATGACCGCGAAAGGGTAATGACCGGCCCGCCTGCCTCATTCTCCTCGCCCGCCGCACGGGCGGCATCGATGACAAAGTCGGGCAGCCCTTCCAGATCGGATTCCTCCAATGGCATGAACCACCTGCGTTCATCCGCCAGCAGGTTCTGGGTGAACTGTGTCCCCAGCACCGCCAGCCGGTTCTTGATCTCTTTCATCCGCGCATCATCCGCACCCTCCAGCGCCGCGCCTGCGCGCACAAAGCCGCGGTGGGTCAGCATCAACACCCGTGCCTGTTCGGGCGTCAGATCAAAACTGTCGCGATTTTCCCAGACGGAGGCCACGCGCGCAAACAGCGCCTTGTTGCTTGAGATGTCAGAGAAATGCGCAGAGAGCAGCGGCGAGAATTTGCGCTGCAGGTCTTCGCGCGTGGGGTTGCTGTCGGCCCCTGCGACGGTGAAGAACACGCCCAACACGCGGTCCAGCTGGCTGCCTGCTTCCTCGAGCGCCTCGATCGTGTTGGAAAACGTCGGATCGTATTCGCAGTCGGCGATGGCGTCGATCTCCATCCGGTGCGTCTGCAGGGCCTCGTCCAGCGCGGGGGCGAAATCATCGTCGGAAATCTTGTCGAAAGGGGCGATCTGAAACGGGGTGTCCCAATCCTGTAGCAAAGGGTTTGTCATGGCGGTCTCCTTTACGGATCAAGCTATGCACTGCGGCGGGGCAATACAATCGCAATACCCGCGCACCAAGCCACCATGACGGGTCGTCTAGTCGCCCGCGTTCCCGCAGATCGGACAGTCGTCCCGTTTGGAGACGCCGATCACGCGGTTCTCGCCGTAGAGCGCATCATACATCAGCATTTGACCACGCAGCGGGGCACCGGCACCGGTGATCAGTTTGATCGCCTCGGATGCCATCATCGCGCCGATCACGCCGGGCAAGGGGCCGATCACCCCGGCCTGCGCACAGCTGGGGGCAAGATGGGCCGCCGGGGCCTGCGGGAAGATGCACTGGTAGCATGGCGCGCTCTTGGAGGGGTCAAAGATGCTCAGCTGTCCTTCCCATTGCGACAGCGCCCCCGAGATCAGCGGCAAACCGGCCGCGACACAGGTGCGGTTCACCAGATAGCGCGTGTCGAAATTATCCGTGCCGTCCAGCACCAGATCGTAATCGGCGAAAAGCTCTGCCGCGATGTCTTCCGTCAGGCGGCGGTGATAGGGGCGCACGGTGACAAAGGGGTTCTGCGCCTCCATCTCGGCCTGCGCTGAAAAGACCTTGGGCGTGCCGATGGCGCTGTCCTTGTGGATCACTTGCCGTTGCAGATTGGCATTCTCGACCACGTCGTCGTCGATCACACCAATCGTGCCGACACCAGCCGCCGTCAGGTATTGCAGCACCGGCGCGCCAAGCCCACCTGCGCCAATGACCAGCACCCGCGCCTGCTTCAGCGCCTTCTGCCCCGGTCCGCCGACCTCGCGCAGCACGATGTGGCGGGCATAGCGGTTCAGCTCCGTTTCCGAAAATGTGCCAGTTTGCGCGGCGGGCGTCGGTGCGGCCACCGGTTCGGCGCGGGCGCGCAGGCGGTTCAACACCCAGCTATAGCCAAAGATCAGCAGCAGAAATCCCGTCAGCAGCAGCCACGGAGCTGCCGAGCCACCCGTCGCCACGCGCAAGGGGTGCGCTTGGGGCAGCAAGAGGTTCAACCCGATCACCAGACCAAACAGCATGCCCAACACCACGACGCGCCGTTCGCGCGGCTGGCCGAACGCAGCCCCCGCGCCCCAGATCAACGCGGCCAGTCCCAGCACCAACAGCATCAGACGCCTCCGCCTGTGACATAGGGATGTGGTTGCATGAATGATTGGCGCATAAGGCCCCCGCTTTGTTTCCGGGTGTTCAGACCCTAAAGCGGCAACCTAAGCATTTTTCTGCCGACACCAACCCCAAAGCTACGCCCCGCCCGCCAGAGCGCCGCAAGCGTCGCGCCGCTGCATCAGGTCAAAAGACGCGCTGCCCTTCGACCCATGTCTCGCGCAGGATCGGCAAGCCGTCGAGCCGCGCAAACCGGATCACATCGCCGCGTGCGCCGACCTCTATCGTGCCGCGGTCCGTCAGCCCCACGCTTTGTGCAGGCGCGTGGGTGACCGTCGCCAGCCCGCGCGCCAGATCCCCCCACAGATCCCCCAGTTGCAATGCCGCGATCAACAGGCCCGCGGGCACGTAGTCGGACGACAGGATATCCAGCCGGTCCGCCTTCGCCAGATCAAGGGCGGCGACATTGCCCGAATGCGACCCGCCGCGAATGACGTTGGGCGCGCCCATGATGGTCGCGATCCCATTGGCATGACAGCTATGCGCCGCCTCGATCGTGGTGGGAAACTCGGCAAGCCGGACGCCGTAGCGGTGGCTCGTCTCGACCTGCTCTGCGGTGGTGTCGTCGTGGCTGGCAAGCGCTGCGCCATATCGGGTGGCTGCCGCAACGGTCGCGGCCTCGTGGGTTTTGCCATATTGCTTTTGCACATCGTACAGTGTGTCCACATGACGCTGGAAGGCGGCGGCATCAAAGCTGTGTTTGCCGCGCACATAGGCCTCGAATTTCGACAGATCGCGGAACTGACGCTGACCCGGCGTGTGGTCCATCATCGAGACGATGCCAACGCGATCCTCTGGGCCGAATTCGGCCAGCTCTTCGGCCAGCGTTTCCGAACAGATCTCGGCCCGCAGGTGGATGTGGTGGCTGATCCGCAGGGCTCCGGCGGCGCGCATCGCCAGAATGGTATCGACCATGCCGCGCGCATATCTCTGGTACTGGTGCTCAGCCGAGATCATCGACCCGACGCGGATCGCATCGAACACGGTGGTGATGCCGGTGCCCGCCAGTTCACGGTCATGGGCGAGGATGGCCGCGCGGTGCGGCCAGTCGACCTTGGGGCGCGGCGACATATGCCGTTCCAGATTATCGGTGTGCAATTCGACCAGACCGGGCGCGATGTAGTCGCCCTGCATGTCCTGCGCGCCTTTGGGCACGGCGCTGCCGAAATCGATGTCGGTGATTACCCCGTCTGCGATGCGGAGCGTTCCGGTTTCGACGCGATCCCGCAGGATCAGGCGGGCGTTGGCGAAAATTGTCTCTTGGGTCATGGCATCATCTTCTGATTGGACTGGCCAGCGTCGCAGGCTGTCTGGGAAAGGTGCTGGCGTATCGTGGCAATGGTCTGCGCCAAGGGGCCGCTGTTGTCGATCACCTGATGGGGAATACCGAGGGGCATCGCGAAATCCGCACGGGCCAGACGGCGCTCTATCTCGGCTGTGTCTTCGCGGTTGCGCGCCGTCAGACGGGCAGCGAGGATGTCACGATCCGCCCGCAGCAAGATCACGCAAAACCGCGCAAAGAGAGCCTGTGCCTGTGGCAGGACGGCCCGCGACAGGTTCACCAGCACATCGCGCCCCTGCGCCACCTCCAGCGCGACGGACTGCGGGATGCCGTAGTGCCAACCATGCGCATGCCAGCTGAGGATAAACGCACCGTCATCCTCTGCCTTCCTGAAGGCACGTTCCGACACGCCGTCGAATGCTTCTCCGCCAAGGGTTGCGGGCCGCGAGATCACGCGCCGCGCAAGGCAAAGCGACGGGTCCGCCGCGGCCAGCCCCTCCATCACGCTGTCTTTCCCCACACCAGAAGGCCCGACGACTGCAATGAACCGCCCCGTCATGCGGCAAGCCCCGGGGTGAACCGGGTCACGTCAAACTGCCGGTCGCAAATTTCGTCGCGCGCGGCGTGGTCGTGGAAAATCCCGATGATGGCAACGCCACGCGCCTTCGCCTCTGCGATCATCTTTAGCACGGTGGCGCGGTTCACGGGGTCAAGGCTGGCGGTCGGTTCATCCAGCAATAGCGCGGGATAGGGGTAGGCAAAACCGCGTGCGATATTGACGCGCTGCTGCTCTCCGCCCGAGAAGGTCGTGGGGCTCAGCTGCCACAGACGTTCGGGTATGTTCAGTCTCTGCAACAGGGTTTTCGCCTGCGCTTCGGCAGTGGCGCGGTCCGATCCGGTGGCCATCAGCGGCTCTGCCACCACGTCCAGCGTCGATACCCGTGGCACAACCCGCAGGAACTGGCTGACATAGCCCAATGTGGTGCGGCGCAGCTGGATCACCTGCCTTGGAGCCGCGGTCACGACATCCAGATCGCCCACCATAATGCGCCCCGACTGGGTCAGGTAATTGCCGTAAATCATCCGCATCAGGGTCGATTTACCTGCGCCCGAGGCCCCGACCAAAGCAATACACTCCCCCTGTGCCACCGACAGCGACGCCCCCGCCATAACAGAGATTTCGGCAGCCCCCTGATTGTGCAACACAAAGGATTTCGACACGTTTTCAACAGTAATCATCGGGTTCATACCTGTAGGACAGAGGAAACAAGAAGCTGCGTATAGGCATGCTGCGGATCGTCGAGCACCTGATCGGTCAGCCCGCTTTCGATCACATGGCCGTCTTTCATGACCATCAGCCGGTCGGCCAGCAAACGCACCACAGCCAGATCATGGGTGACGATTATGGCGCTCAGCCCCATCTCGCGCACGAGACCCCGCAGCAGATCCAGCAGCCGCGCCTGCACGCTGACATCCAGACCGCCGGTGGGTTCATCCATGAACACCAACCGCGGGCCTGTCACCAGATTGCGCGCGATCTGCAAGCGCTGTTGCATCCCGCCAGAGAACGCCGTGGGCCGGTCATCAATCCGGTCGGCGCTGATCTCGACGCGGCCCAGCCAGTCGATCGCCTTGTCGCGGATGTCGCCATAGTGGCGGGCGTTCACGGCCATCAGCCGCTCGCCCACATTGCCGCCTGCGCTGACATTCATGCGCAAGCCGTCGCGGGCGTGCTGATGCACAAAGGCCCAGTCGGTGCGCGACAACATACGGCGTTCAGGCTCGCTCATCGTGACCGTATCGCGCAAGCCCTCGGCGCGGGTGTCGAAACGGACGGCCCCGGCGTCAGGCTGCAAATGCCCTGCCAGACAGTTCAGAAGCGTCGACTTGCCCGACCCGCTTTCCCCGACGATGCCCATCACCTCGCCCGGATAAAGATCAAACGACACGTCGGTGCAGCCGATCCGTGCGCCATACATCTTGGCGATGCCTTCCACTTGCAACAAAGGGATCATGCCGCGTCCTCCGCCAAGGGGGCGCCCTGCGCACCCAGATGCCCCGCCGCACGCCGCGCGCCGCAGTAATCCGTATCCGAACACATGAACATCCGACCGCCGGCGTCATCCATGATCAGCTCGTCCAGATAGCTGTCCGTCGCGCCGCATAGGTCACAGGCATGATCCGCCTTGGTCGGCTCGAACGGATAATCGTCAAAGTCCAGACTGACCACCTGCGTATAGGGCGGCACCGCATAGATGCGCTGTTCACGGCCTGCGCCGAACAGTTGGATACCGGCCATCTCGAGCTTGGGGTTATCGAACTTGGGGATCGGGGACGGGTCCATGACATAGCGCCCCTCGACCTTCACCGGATAGGCATAGGCCGTGGCAATCGCGCCGTGCTGGCTGATGTCTTCGTAAAGTTTCACGTGCATCAATCCGTATTCCTCAAGGCTGTGCATCTTGCGTGTCTCGACCTCGGACGGTTCAAGAAACCGCAGGGGTTCGGGGATCGGCACCTGATAGACAAGGATTTGGTCTTCGCGCAGGGGTGTTTCGGGGATGCGGTGACGGGTCTGGATAACGCTGGCCTCTGTGGTGGCCTCGGTCACGGCGACACCCGCCGTTTTCTCGAAAAACCGCCTGATAGAGACTGCATTGGTCGTATCATCGGCCCCCTGATCGATCACCTTGAACCGGTCTTCGGGCGTCAGTACCGCTGCCGAAACCTGCACACCGCCCGTGCCCCAGCCGTAGGGCATCGGCATCTCTCGGCTGGCAAAAGGCACCTGATACCCCGGTATCGCCAATCCTTTCAGTATCGCGCGGCGGATCATGCGCTTGGTCTGCTCGTCCAGATAGGCGAAGTTATAGTCGCTCATGACGCCACCCCTTCCTTCATTTTGCCCTTTAAACTCCCCCCGGAGGGGCCCTCCCCCTCGGTCTGTCCCGCCGCTTGCTCTGATGCCTGTGCCTCGCGGCGCAGTTTGCGGATCAGCTCCAGTTCGGATTGGAAGTCGACGTAGTGGGGCAGTTTGATATGCTCCAGAAACCCGGTCGCCTGGATGTTGTCGGCGTGATACAGCACGAATTCCTCGTCCTGCGCGGGGGCACCTAGGTTATCCTCGCCCAGTTCTTTCCAGCGCAACGCGCGGTCGACCAGCGCCATAGAGATCGCCTTGCGCTCCGTCATCCCGAAGACCAGCCCGTAGCCGCGCGTGAATTGCGGCGGTTCGGTTTTCGAGCCTTTGAACTGGTTGACGGTTTCGCATTCGGTCAGGGTGATCTCGCCGATGTCGATGGCAAAGCCGAGCTCGGGGATCTCCATCTCGACCGCAACCGCGCCGATGCGCAGCTCTGCTACAAAGGCGTGGTTGCGCGCATAGCCCCGTTGGGTGGAATACGCCATGCCAAGGATAAACCCCTCATCCCCCCGTGTTAGAGCCTGCAAACGCAGGGCACGGCTCGCCGGAAGCTCCAGCGGGCTGCGGGTCAGATCGTCCGGTGTGCCCGCCCCTGCGGGTTCCGACTGGATCAGATCCTCACGGTCAAGGAACCCCATGATATGCGGCGTTTCGCCTGCATTAGGCTCTGTTTGCGGCATCTCGCCAAGCGCGCCATCGGCGGCGAGTTTAAAGTCCAGCAGACGGTGGGTGTAGTCAAATGTCGGCCCCAGTACTTGCCCACCGGGTGCATCCTTGAACGTGGCAGACACGCGGCGGTCGCAGGCCATGGTGGCCGTATCCACCGGGTTAGAGCCGCCAAAACGCGGCAACGTGGTACGATAGGCGCGGATCAGAAAGATCGCCTCTATCAGATCACCGCGCGATTGTTTGATCGCCAGCGCGGCAAGGTCGGGATCATACAGCGACCCTTCCGCCATCACCCGATTAACGGCGAGCGTCATCTGCTCGCGGATCTGGTCTACCCCCAGTTCCGCCACATCGCGGTCCCCGCGCCGTTCCTCGGCCAGCCAGGCATGGGCGTTGTCGATGGCGCGTTCGCCCCCTTTGACAGCAACATACATCAGCGGACCCTCGTCGTGCGTGGCAGCGCGGCAAGCCGGTTTGCGCAGGTGAACATGAAATCCAGCCCCAGCGGGAACAGCGCGGCGTTGCGTTGGAACGCGGCAGTATCCGGCAGCGACAGGCTGGCGGTATCCTTGATGCCCGGCCCGCTTAGGGTCGCACCCAGAGACGTGAGGTCTGGCATCTCGACAACCACCGTCGCCGAGCGGTCGGGATATTCGGCAGTGCCGATGGCAAATTCGCAGAGCGGGAGATCATCCCACGCCCCGACGGCAAACATCGCCTGTGCGGGCGGCACAAAGGGCGCGCCGGTCTGAAAGGTGATCCAATCGCGCACATCCTGGGTGTCAAAAGCGGTGCCGAGATAGATTGGCGTATCGGGATCACACAGCGTCAGGATCGCGGTGCCCGCCGCCGCGCCAAGCGGGGCGGGCGGTGTGGCCCCAGAGACGTCACAGATCGTCCCCGGGCGCGCCATGGCGGTCATCAGCCCGCGAAAGGCGCGGGCGGCGTCGATCGGGGCGTCGGTAAAGCCGCCCTCCAAAGCATGGGTCTGCATCAGTCTTCCCCTCGTACCATCGTAAAGAAATCCACCTTGGTCGCCGCCGCCTTGGCCGCGCGCGTGGCCTTGGCCGTGTCACGCCCCTTACGCAGGGGCGCGAGGATCGCGGCCTCTACCTGCGCCGCCGCGTCGGTTTGCATCAACGCGTCAATCAGCGCCGTCTGCAGCGCGTGGTCCTTGCTGCGGCCCTGCACATAGCCATGACCCACCGTACCGCAGACCAGTTTGACTGACGCACGGGTGACAGACATCTCGCCAAGGTTGAACGCGGCGCCGACAGCCCCTGCCCGACCGCGCACCATTACGCCGCCAATTTCCGGCGCGCGCAGAATGCTGTGATCAGGGTGGGTGCCATAGGCGGCCCAAAGGCGCGCGACCTCGGCGGCGGGGGATTTGGCAAGCAGACCCAACCATGCCTTACGCGGCGCATGAGGGTCGATTTCTGAGTTCATCATATTCATCTAGACACCTTTTCGAGTTGTCTATACAACTAGACAAATACTACCTGTGACGCCGATCAGCGCCAAGCCCTCCTTTTGCGAAATATTTGTGACATGCCCCAACGCACCCCGATCTGGACCGCCATCGCCCATAGTCTGCGCAGCGACATCGCAGCGGGTGTCTATGGCCCCGACGACAAGCTGCCGACCGAAAGCGCGCTGGCGGCGCGGTTCGGAGTGAACCGGCATACGGTGCGGCACGCGATCAAGGCGCTGGCGGGCGAAGGGCTGGTGTTGCCGCGGCGCGGTGCGGGGGTGTTCGTGACCTCGACCCCCACCGATTACCCCATCGGCCGCCGCGTGCGGTTTCACCAGAACCTGTCGGCGCAGGGGCGGATGCCAAGCAAGGAGTTCCTGACGTTGGAAACCCGCACAGCGCGCCCCGAAGAAAGCGACGCACTTGCGCTGGCGCAGAACGCACAGGTGCAGGTCTGCGAGGGGCTGTCCTTTGCCGACGGTCAGGTAATCGCGCTGTTTCGCAGCGTCTTCTCTGCCGCGCGCTTCCCCGACATGCTGGCGCATCTTGAACACGCGCAATCGGTGACGGCGGCGCTGCGGCTCGGGGGCGTGACGGATTATACCCGCGCATCAACCCGCATCAACGCCAAGCTCGCCAGCGCCACCCAGGCGCTGCATCTGCGCGTGGCCGAGGGCGCGCCGATCTTGCGCACGATCAACCTGAATGTGGATGATCAAGGGCAACCGCTGGAATACGGGCGCACGTGGTTTGCGGGGGACAAGGTGACCCT
Source organism: Sulfitobacter sp. UBA4523 (assembly GCF_002388305.1). Lineage (NCBI taxonomy): Bacteria > Pseudomonadati > Pseudomonadota > Alphaproteobacteria > Rhodobacterales > Roseobacteraceae > Sulfitobacter > Sulfitobacter sp. UBA4523. The sequence continues at coordinate 20,013 of NZ_DGMH01000036.1, read as the reverse complement.
GACACTGGCAGATACCTGAAATCCCGTGGCGTTATTCGTAGCGCTCCAGAAATGCCTCAGCTGACAGCGTGCGGAAATCATCCAGCGCGCGGTGCAAGGCGTCATGGGGCCAGTCCCACCATGCCAGCGCCATCATCCGGTCAGCGATGCCCGCGCTGAACCGCGCCCGCAGCGGCACCGCTGGAATACCCGCGACGATCATATAGGGGGCGACATCCTTGGTCACGATGGCCCCACCCGCAACAACCGCGCCATGGCCGATCGTTACCTCTGGCCGCACCTGTGCCCCATTGCCAAGCCATGTGTCATGGCCAAGGGTAACGCGCCGGCTGCGACGGTGAGCGAACCAAGCGTCATCGTCAGCCGCGCCGTCAAAGTAGTCGCCCGCGCGGTAGTGAAAGTGATGCAGGCTGGCTTTTTCCATCGGGTGGTCTGTGGCCCCGATCCGCACATAGGCCGCGATGTTCGAGAATTTGCCCACGGTGGTGTTGGCAATGTCGGCGTAGCGGTCGCAATAGCTGTAATCGCCAAGCTGGCTGTGGGCGATCCGCGACCCGCGCCCGATCTCTGTATAGGCTCCGAATGTGGCATCTTTGATCTCGCAGTCGGGGTGGATGAAGGGGCTGTCGGCAGTCAGGCGCGGCATCAGTGACCGCCCTCGTCACCGTTGATCAGCTTGCGGCGCAGCCAGCCCGAGAAACTGTCCATCGCCATGACCATGAGCACGATCAGCACGATGTAATAGGTCACCTCTTCCCAGTCCTTCTGGGTGGCAATCGCCTGCGTCAGCAGCAGACCGATGCCGCCGCCGGTGATCGCCCCGATGATCGTCGCAGAGCGGGTGTTGGATTCAAGGAAATAGAGGACCTGGCTGAGCAGCACGGGCACGATCTGCGGCAGCACCCCAAAACGGTAGCGTTGCAGCGGCTTGGCCCCGGTAGAGGCGATACCTTCGATCTGTTTGCCGTCCACATTCTCCAGCGCTTCCGAGAACATCTTGCCGAAAGACCCTGTGTCGGTCAGCAGGATCGCCAAGGCACCGGTCAGCGGCCCCGGCCCGAAGGCGCGCGACAGGACGATGGTCCAGATCAGCCCGTCGACACCACGCAGGAAATCGAACATCCGCCGTGCGGCAAAGCGCAAGGACCGCAGCGGGGTAAAGTTCTTGGCCGCAAGGAACCCCAGCGGGAGGGCGATGATCGCCGCGCCGAATGTGCCCAGAAAGGCCATCAGCAAAGTCTCGTAAAGCGCCCAGGCCACATCACTGTGCCGCCACATGCGGTTGGTCCAGAAGTCATGGAAGATCGCGCCCGCTTCACCGCTGAACGCACGCCCCATCAGCGCGACCGGGCCCAGCCCGTGATAGGGGCTGTCGAGCGTGAAAAAGAACAGCTCCCACCCGTAGTCGTATTTGAACACCTCGGTCCGGTTGCGGGTGATCGTCAGCCGCCCGGCCTCCGTGTTGATCATCACGCGGTTCTTGGACGCGCTGATGTAGTCGGGGATGTCGCCGGGCGGGAATGTCGCCTGAACGCCGCGCTGCCCCGGCTCGGCCATGACCGTGCCGTAGCCCGGGATGTCATAGCTGACCTGCGGGCCAAAGGTCACGATATGCCCGCCCCCCAGATCCGCGACAGGGCGATCCCCCAACGTGACCCAATCGGGGGCCGTGCCGGCTTCATATGCGCCCTTACGCTCGCCTTCGATCGCGACGGAAAACGCGCCGTCGCGGTTGTCCTGCGTGACATGGGTCTTGTAGCTATAGGCATCGGCCACCAGCGTGCGGGCATTGCCCACGTTGATCCGATCCCCCAGCCCCGGAATATCGAAGGCAAAGAAGATATAGACGAAATAGGCCAGAACGATCACGGGCAGCGCCAGCGCAGCCATCCGCTTGCGCGAGAAATGGACCATCGTCTGGGTGTGAAGGGCGGTCGCGGTCATAGGGTCACCTTTGCGCTCGGCAGGCCGTGGGTCAGACGGTTACGGAAAACAGAAGAAAGCTGGTCGACGATCACAATCGTCAGGAACAGCAGCAGGAAGATGGCAGCGGCCTCGTCGAATTTGCCCTGCCCCCAGCTCATGGTGTTGCGCAGGTCATAGCCGATGCCCCCTGCCCCGACGAAGCCAAGGATCGCAGAGGCGCGGATGTTGATCTCGAACCGCAGGAGCGCATAGCTGATGTAGTTCGGGGCCACCTGCGGGATCACGCCAAGCCACATGCGCTGGCTCCACCCCGCCCCGACAGAGGCAAGCCCCTCTACCGGTTTGAGCGATGCGTTTTCATTCACCTCCGAGAACAATTTGCCCAAGGCACCGATGGTATGCAGCGCGATGGCGATCATCGCAGGCACCGGCCCGCCCCCCAGCAGAAAGATCAGCACCAGCGCGATGACAATCTCGGGTATGGCGCGCAACAGATCCAATACGCGGCGCAAAGGGCCCACGAGCCACGGCACCGGGGCCAGCCCGCGTGTGACCATCAGCGACAAGAACAGTCCGACCATCGCCCCCAGCAGGGTCGAGGCGGCGGCGATATTCACCGTCTCTATCAGCGACGGCAGATATTTCGCCATATAGCCGGGCAACAGGTGCCCGCGTTCTATCGCTTCGCCGATCACATCGGCGGGGAAATCCAGAATATTCGGCAAGCCGTCCCAGAACCCGCCCGCATTGCGGTTGCCTGCGGTGTTAAATCCACCCACCAGCAGCGCTACGAAAAGGATCAGCAGCACCAGATTCATCCAGCGTTTTGATCGGGCCAGTGCCAGATAGTTTTCCTGAATCCCTGCCAGGTCGGGGTCGGTTTGCGATGTCGCGGTCATGGGAAGCCCTTACGTAAAAATGCTGGCCCCGATGCGGATCGGAGCCAGCGACAGTGCTTAAATCACTTGGATCAATTCGATTTTGCCTTGCGGGCTTCGATGATCGACACATAGGCGTCATGGGTAATCGGATCGAACCCAAGGCTGTCGCCTGCCGCCACGCCATAGGCGCAGTCGGGGTCGTTCTCGTACAGGTTGTCGACCAGCGCGGTCATCTTGTCTTTGACGTCCTGAGGCAGGCTGGTGCGCAGCACGACGGGGCCTTCAGGGATCGGCTTGGAGCGCCAGATTTCCACCAGATCGTTCATATCGACCAGGCCTGCGTCCACGGCCTTGCGCAGCGCGCCGGAGTTGTAGCCGTCTTCCCAGTTGCCCTGACCATCAGCCCAGGTCACGCCTGCATCGATGTCGCCATTGTTGACCGCAACGATGGTCTGCTCGTGACCGCCGGTGAACTTGACTTCGCCAAAATATGCGCCGGAGTCCATGGTGATCTCTTCGCCCATCTGGGGGATCTCGATCGACGGGATCAGATAGCCGGAGGTGGAGTTCGGGTCACCGAAACCAAAGACCTTGCCCTTGACGTCTTCAAGCTTGGTGATGCCGCTGTCGGCGCGGGCAAACCCGATGGAGTGGTAGCCATAGGACCCGTCCACGTTGATTTTCACCAGCACGGGCTCGACCGCTTCGGCGTCTTGCAGATACACCGCGGCATAGGCGGAAGCACCCAACCATGCCATATCCAGCGTGCCGCCCAGCAGACCCTGGATAACGCCGTTATAATCGGCAGGGGCGAACAGCTTGGTCGGGACGCCCAAGGCATCCTCGGTCATGGCGCGCATACATTCGTTCGAATTCATCCGGTCCTGCGCGTTCTCGCCGCCCAGAATACCGATGCGGAATTCGGAAATGGCTTCGGTTTGGGCCACAGCACCCGTCGCAAGGGCGGTCGTCGCGAAAGCAGCAGCAAGTAGTTTGTTCATCGGTCGTCTCTCTTTTTGCAGATAGGCCCCCGAGGATCGGAGGCTGGGGATGAAAAGATAATTGGGGTTATTGCGCCGCCACCGTTTCGGGACGGGCGGACAGCGTTTCGATCTGGGTCGATGTCGTCGCTTCGGAAAAGCTGGCATCCGCCCCGTAAATGTCGCGCGCCACACCGGTGGTCAGCTGCGCGGGCGTGCCGTCAAACACGATGCGCCCCTGCCGCATGCCGATCACGCGGTCGCAATAGCGTCGCGCGGTGTCCAGCGTGTGCAGGTTCGCGATCACCATGCGCCCGTCCTGTTCGTGGATGTCCCGCAGCGCCTGCATCACCAGCTGCGCGTTCATCGGATCAAGCGAGGCAATGGGTTCATCGGCCAGAATAATCGTGGGGTCCTGCATCAGTGCGCGCGCGATGGCGACACGTTGCTGCTGCCCGCCCGACAGGGCCTCGGCGCGTTTGGGAGCGTGCTCGGCAATGCCCAGACGGTCCAGAATATCGATGGCGCGGATGATGTCGTCTTCGGGGTAGAGGTTGAACATCGTGGCCAATGTCGACCGGCGGTTCAACGTGCCGTGCAGCACGTTCGATACCACATCCAGACGCGGCACCAGATTGAACTGCTGAAAGATCATCGCGCAATGGGATTGCCAGTCGCGCTTCTCGGCCCCGCGCAGCTTGGTGATGTCGCGCCCGTTGACCAGAATCTCGCCGGAACTGGCAGGGGTCAGGCAGTTCATCATCCGCAGCAGCGTCGACTTACCGGCACCGGAACTGCCAATGATGCCAATCATCATCGGGCGGTCGACGGAAAAGCTCGCTGCGTGAACGGCTGTATTCGCGCCAAATGTTTTTGTGACGGCTTGAAGCTGAAGCATTCGGTTCCCCTTTTTTCGGGGAACCTAGGGCGGCATTAATTCACATTCGTTTCAGCTTTATGAAAGTTTCACGACAGCGGAACCTTTCACGATCCTAGTCTATTTCAGGCCGGTAGAGCCGAATCCGCCGTCCCCGCGCGTGGTATCGGACAAGGCATCGACCTCGACACAGACGTATTGTTGAACCTGCGCAATAACAGCCTGCGCGATCCTATCCCCGTGCCGGATAACAAAAGGCGCATCCCCTACATAGTACAGCCCGACCATCACCACGCCGCGGTAATCCTCATCCACCGTGCCGGGCGCATTGGGAATCAGAAACCCGTGCTTCAACGCCAGGCCCGACCGTGGCCGGATCTGCATCTCCGTCCCGCGCGGCAGCTCGACCGAGAACCCGATAGAGATCAGACTGATCTGCCCTTTTACAAATTCCATCGGCCCGTCCGGCAGAAAGGCCCGCAAATCCATCCCCGCCGCCCCGGCAGTGGCATAGGACGGCAGCGGCAGATCATCATTGCCGCTGACCCGTTTGAATTTGATCTCGCTCATCATCCGCTCCACCGCACGCGCGCTTTCCAAATGGTTTTAAATCCTCGCCGAAGGCAAGAAAACTCTAGCGCAACGTCTCTGCAATGCGCGCGGCCAACTGCTGTGCCACCTGATCCTTGCCCATACGCGGCCAGCTTTCGGCACCCGCATCCGTGATCAGGGTCACAGCATTTTCCGCCCCGCCCATAATGCCTGTCGCCGGTGAGACATCATTCGCAACGATCCAGTCGCAGCCTTTGCGCAGCCGTTTTGCCGTGGCGTTTTCAACGACGTCATTCGTCTCCGCAGCGAATCCCACGACCAGCTTGGGCCGCCGCACCCCCGCCGCGCTGACGGTTTTCAGAATATCGGGATTTTCAGCAAAGCTCAGCACCGGCAGCCCGTCTTTCGATTTCTTGAGCTTTCGATCACTGGCGCTGGCCATGCGCCAATCCGCCACCGCCGCGGCAAAAACGCCTGCGTCGGCGGGCAAGGCGGCCTCTACCGCCTCCTGCATCTGCTGCGCCGTTTGCACGCGGATCACCTCTACCCCGTCGGGCGGGGGCACGTCGGCAGGGCCAGTGACAAAGATCACCTGAGCCCCCAACGCCGCCAGCGCGCGCGCGATCGCTGTGCCCTGCGCGCCCGAGGACCGGTTCGCGATATAGCGGACAGGGTCAATCGGCTCATGCGTCGGGCCGGAGGTCACCAGAATACGTCGCCCCTTTAGCGGACCATCGGCCAGCTGCGCCTCGACCGCCGCGACAATCTCAAGCGGTTCGGACATGCGCCCGGGGCCGAATTCCCCGCAAGCCATATCACCATCATTCGGGCCGACCACATGGATGCCATCACCGCGCAGGGTCGCAAGGTTGCGTTGGGTCGCGGGGTGGTCCCACATGCGCACGTTCATCGCCGGCGCAATCAGCACCGGCGTATCTGTCGCCAACAATAGGGTAGAGGCCAGATCATTCGCCACACCGCTCGCCATCTTGGCCATCAGATCCGCCGTGGCAGGGGCCACCACAACCAGATCCGCGACCCGGCTTAGCTGGATATGCCCCATCTCGGCCTCGTCGCCCAGATCGAACAAGTCGCGATACAGCTTCTGCCCCGCCAACGCCGAAACGGACAAAGGCGTTACAAATTCTTCGCCCGAGCGGGTCAGCACGGGCGTCACAGTGGCCCCGCGTTCGCGCAGGCGGCGGATCAGATCAAGGGATTTGAAAGCGGCAATGCCGCCCCCGATTATCAGCAGAATATGTTTGCCAGCCAGCATGATCGCCCCCGTCGTCGGTGTTCGTCCCGACCATAGGGGGGCGGTTCATTTTCCGCCAGCCCGTTCCTGCGGCAGAGCGCGCAGACCGCGGGATCATATCTGGGGGCTCACATTAGGAAGTGGCGCACTTCGGAGGATTGTGTCTCAAGCGTTTTGCGCATCTTGCCAAAGGCCGCGGCCTCTAGCTGGCGCACGCGTTCTTTCGATAGGCTCAGCTCGGCACCCAGACTTTCAAGCGTCCGCGGCTGATCGCGCAGCTTGCGTTCGCGCACAATGAATTGTTCGCGTTCGTTCAGGGCCTGCATCGCCGACAACAGCCAGCTGCGCAGCGTCAGCGTGTCGTGGCTTTCCTCGACACGTTCGGCAGCCTGCGCGCTGTCATCGACCAGCGCGTCGATCCACTCGCGGCCCTCATCCTCTGCCGATTGCGTCGCGTTCAACGAGAAGTCAGAGCCGGACAAACGCCCCTCCATCATCTCGACGTCATGCATCGGCACGCCAATCTCGGTAGAAATCATCTGACGCAGCTGATGCTTGTCCAGGGTCTCGCCCGCGGCTTGGGCCTCGCGCTCAAGGCGTGCCTGTACACGGCGCATGTTGAAGAACAGCGATTTCTGAGAGGACGTAGAGCCGGTGCGCACCATCGACCAGTTGCGCATGACGTGATCCTGAATGCTCGCCTTGATCCACCAGACGGCATAGGTAGAAAAGCGCACCCCGCGGTCGGGGTCGAACTTGTCGGCAGCTTTCATCAGGCCCAATCCAGCCTCTTGGATCAGATCATTCATCGACGCGCCATAGCGCTTGAATTTACCCGCCATCGAGATAGCTAGACGCATGTAAGCTGTGATCAGCCGATGCAGCGCTTCCTCGTCGCGTTCGTCCCGCCAGGCATAGGCAAGCTTCAGTTCTGTCTCCGCATCCAAAAGCTCTGCTTTCATTGCGGTGCGGGTCAAAGAAAATTCACGTGATTGCGCCAGCGTCATGATGTCCATCCCTACTATTGAGGCACATCTGTCTGCGCCTTTTCATCTAAACGCGGAAAACCGCCAGTTGGTTCACGCGGAATCGAAAAAGAATCGGCTTTTTTCCGCGCAGCTTGCTTTGACTTTGTGACAATGACGCTAAATAAATCGCAAACCACTGGGCGAATAAGGCGCGCTGATCATGACTATCTGGCATTGGGTGCGCCACGGCCCGACCCACGAGAAAAACTTTGTCGGCTGGCGCGATGTCCCTGCCGATCTGTCCGATGTCGCACAGCTCGGTCGGCTCAACGCGCATCTTCCGCAGAGGGCCGTGATGGTATCCTCGGACCTTATCCGCGCTTCTGCCACCGCCGATACACTGGCCTCTGCCAGCCGCCTGCGCCTGCCCCATGACCGCGACCTGCGCGAGCTTGATTTCGGGCTGTGGGACGGCATGCACGCCCGCGATGTATCGCAAAGCCACCCCGAGCTCAGCCGCGCCTATTGGACCACCCCGGGTGACATCGCCGCCCCCGAAGGCGAAAGCTGGAACGACGCGGCCCGCCGGATCAACGCCGCCGTTGACCGGATCACACAGGCCCATCCGAACACAGATATCATCGCCGTGGCGCATTTCGGCGTGATCCTGACACAGGTCCAACGCGCGCTTGGCGTGGATGCCCATGCCGCGATGGCCCATAAGATCGACAACCTGTCGGTCACGGATATCCACATCACCCCGCAGGGGTGGGACATCGGCACGATCAACCATCAGGTCTGACGGCCCAGCCCCTACCTTTCTGACGGCCCCGCCCTCCCTTCATTTTGCCAATTAAACTCAAATCCAGCGCTTTCCACGTTCGTTAACGCTTATTAAACACCCCCGCCCTACCCCTGAGGTATCGCAAGGCATCAGGGGTAGAATGGTCGCACGGGCATATACGGTCGCATTCCAGGGCATCGACGCGCGCATCGTCGAGGTGCAATGCGCGCTCTCTGCCGGTATGCCCGCCTTTTCAATCGTGGGCCTGCCTGACAAAGCGGTGTCAGAAGCGCGCGAAAGGGTTCGTGCCGCGCTTGGTGCGATGGCCATCGCCCTGCCCAGCAAACGGATCACGATCAACCTCAGCCCTGCCGACCTGCCCAAAGAAGGCAGCCATTTCGACCTGCCGATCGCGCTGGCCCTGCTGGGGGCGATCGATATCCTGCCGAATGATGTCATCCAAAGCACCGTCGCCTTGGGCGAACTGTCTCTGGACGGGAGCCTGATCCCCGTGATCGGCGCACTGCCTGCGGCGATGGCTGCGGCGGAAAACGGGCGTAGCCTGCTTTGTCCCGCTGCCTCTGGTGCCGAAGCGGCTTGGGTCGGCAATGCGCAGGTGATCGCGGCCCCCAGCCTCGGCGCGGTGGTGCGGCATTATACCGGCCAAACCCCGCTGCCGCCTGCCACACCGGGCGAAGTCTCGCAAAGCCCCAGCCAGCATGACCTGCGTGATGTCAAAGGTCAGGAACGCGCCAAACGCGCCTTGGAAATCGCGGCCGCGGGACGTCATCACCTGATGTTTGTCGGCACGCCCGGCTCGGGTAAATCCATGCTGGCGGCGCGTTTGCCCTCGATCCTCCCCCCGCTGACCGCACAAGAAGCGCTCAGCACCTCTATGATACACTCGCTTGCCGGGCTTCTGGATGACGGCGGCATCTCTCGTCTGCGCCCGTTCCGCGAACCGCACCACACGGCGTCTATGGCGGCGATCATTGGCGGCGGGCGGCTGGCCAAACCGGGGGAGGTCAGCCTCGCCCATAACGGCGTGCTGTTCATGGATGAATTCCCCGAATTCCCGCGCACCGTGCTGGAAACCCTGCGCCAACCCGTCGAGACGGGCGAGGTGATGATCGCCCGCGCCAATGCACATGTGAAATACCCGTGCAAATTCATGCTTGTCGCCGCAGCCAACCCCTGCAAATGCGGCTATCTCAGCGATCCATCCCGCGCATGTAGCAAGGCCCCCGCTTGCGGTGAGGATTATATGAACCGCGTCTCGGGCCCGCTGCGCGACCGCTTCGACCTGCGCATAGATGTGCCGCCCGTGGGCTATACCGACCTCGACCTGCCCCCCAGTGCGGAAGGCTCGGCGGAAGTCGCCCAAAGGGTGCAAGCCGCGCGCCGCCGCCAGCACGACCGCTTTGCCGACCATCCCACAGCGGCCCTGAACGCAGATGCAGAAGGGGACCTGCTGGAACAGATCGCCGCCCCGGATACGGAGGCGCGGCAGCTGCTGTCCCGCGCGGCAGAGCGGTTTCACCTATCGGCACGTGGGTATCACAGGGTATTGCGTGTGGCGCGCACCATCGCGGATCTGGACGGGGCTGGCGACGTGCGCAAACCGCATCTGGCCGAAGCGCTCAGCTTTCGGTTGCCGTCGGTGGCAGTTGCGTGATCCAGCGCGCCAATGCGTCTAACGTGACCCGCGCTTCGGGCAGGGTATTGTGGAAGATCGGCCAGACGTGGGGCAGGTCATGCGCTTCCTCCAGCGTCACGCGCACACCTTGATCCCGCAAATGCGCTGCCATCCGGCGCGCGTCATCGCGTAAAATCTCTGTGGACCCGACGGTGATCCAGACTGGCGGTGCCCCCGGATAGCTCGCAAGCAAGGGGCTTATATCGGGATCTCGGGGGTCTGCACCTGCCAGATACATCTCTGCCATAAGACCGGCCTGCGCGGCGGGCAATACGGCCTCTCGTGCCGCATTCTCGCGGAAGCTGGCCCCCTCGTGCAGAAAATCGGTCAGCGGTGAAAAGGCAAAAAGCGCGCGCGGCAGGGGGCCACTGCCTGCACAAAGCCGGCTAAGCAGATTGAACGCCAGCGCGCCGCCTGCGCTATCGCCGCCGACAATGATATTCTGCGCCGACACACCGCTGTCGAGCAACGCCTGATAGGCCGCGGCGACATCGTCGATTGCGGCGGGAAACGGCGCTTCGGGGGCAAGACGGTAATAGGGCAATACCGCCGCAGCCCCCAGACGCTGCGCCAAGGCCCCCAGCATCGCCCCGTGGGTATCGGGGCTGCCAAACACAAAACCACCCCCATGAATGTAAAAGATCACCAGATCAGAGCGTGTCTGCGTAGGGCTCACCCGCAGAACATCGCCCGCGCCAACCAAGCGGCTGCGGGTGATCTGGGTGCCCCGCGGTGCCCGAAACAGCAGCCGCGCGGTCTTCGCAAAATCACGACGTATCTTGTGCACATCACGCGTGCGCGCCAGCTTGCGCTTCTCTACCAAACGTAAATAGCCGTTCAGCAGAGGGCGCAGCAGGCTCATGCGCGCTTACGCTCGATCGCTTCCCATATCTTGGCCGCGATATTGGTGCCGTCGAAACGTTCCAGTTCTTGTATACCCGTGGGGGAGGTCACGTTGATCTCTGTCAGATAGTCGCCAATGACATCGATGCCGACGAAAATCTGCCCTTTCTCGCGTAGCAACGGGCCGATGGCGGCGCAAATTTCAAGGTCACGCTCTGTCAGGCCGACCTTCTCGGGGCGGCCGCCCACATGCATGTTCGACCGGGTTTCCCCCTCTGCCGGGACGCGGTTGATGGCCCCGACGGCTTCGCCATCCACCAGGATCACCCGTTTATCGCCCTTGGACACAGCCGGCAGGAATTTCTGTACGATCAACGGCTCGCGCGAGAAACCGGTGAACAGTTCGTGCAAAGAGCTGAGGTTGCGATCATTCGTGTCCAGACGGAAGACACCCGCGCCCCCGTTCCCGTATAGCGGCTTGAGGATGACATCCTTGTGCTTCGCCTTGAACGCTTTGATCGTGTCCAGATCACGGGCGATTGTGGTCGGCGGGGTCAGCTGCGGGAAATCGAGCACCAGCAGTTTTTCGGGGTAGTTCCGCACCCAGAACGGGTCATTCACCACCAGCGTTGTCTTTTTCAGACGGTCCAGCAAATGGGTAGAGGTGATGTAATGCATGTCGAACGGCGGATCCTGCCGCAGCCAGACCACGTCGAAATCCGCCAGATCAACCTCGCGTTCAGGCCCCAAGGTGGCGTGATCGCCCTGTACCCGCTGCACGGTCAGATCATGACCCCGCGCGGTTATGCGCCCCTCTTGATAGGCGAGGTGATCGGGGGTGTAGTAGAAAAGCGCGTGCCCGCGCGCCTGTGCTTCCTCGGCCAGGCGAAAGCTGCTGTCCGCGTTGATGTTCACGTCCCCGATCGGGTCCATCTGAAAGGCGATTTTCATAAGGGGTCTCCCTGTTGTTCCTTTCTAGATGGCGCAGCAGGGCGTGGGGTGCAATGGGTCAGTCGTGCCCGAAGGCGTTTTCAAGGATCCGCAGGTCACCGGTCTGATCGACCAACGCCACGTCAAACCGCACATCCGTCAGCGCGCCTTTGGGTTCGCCGCCAATGAATTCTTCGGCGGATCGATAGATACGGCGCATCTGTTTCCGGTTCAGACGCTGCAGGGCGCTGTCATGGCTTTTGCTTTTCTTCACTTCGACAAAGACGATCCCGTCGCCGTCGCGCATGATCAGATCAATTTCGCCCGCCTTACCGCGCCACCGTTCATGTGCCAGATCAAAGCCGCGGCGGCGGTAGTCATCCGAGACCTGCAGTTCAGCCGCACGACCTGCGTGATAGGAAACAGCCCCTTGAACGGATTTCGCCAGTGTCGTCAGTGTGTCGGTCATCTTAGGTTTCTTTCCCCAGTTCCAATGCCGCCTGATACACCTGTCGGCGCGGCACATCATATGCCTGCGCCACCATATCGACGGCATCGCGCATCGAATTCGTTTCCAATGCGTTCGCAAGGTCAGAGGTTAGATCACTTTCGCTAACAGCCGGTAAACGCCCGCGATCGATCAGCACAACAATCTCGCCCTTCGGGGCTTTACCGCTGTAGTGTTCGGTCAACTCATCCAGGGTACCGCGCTGAATTTCCTCGAACTTCTTAGTCAGCTCGCGACAGACAGCCGCCGGACGTTCCCCGCCCAGCGCCTGTGCGGCATCGCGCAGCATCGCCCCCACCCGCTTGGGTGATTCGTAGAAAACCAGCGTGCCTTGCACCTCTTTCAACTTTTGCAGCGCCGTGAGCCGTGCGCCTTTCGCATTGGGCAGGAACCCTGCGAAAAAGAAGGCATCCGTCGGCAGCCCTGCCAAAGCCAGCGCGGTCAGCACCGCCGAGGGGCCCGGGGCGCAGGTCAGCATGAGCCCTGCCTCGCCTACACCGCGGGACAGTTCGAACCCCGGATCCGCGATCAGCGGCATGCCAGCCTCAGAGGCATAGGCGACGGATTGCTCATCGCGGATCGCGGCGACAAGCTTGTCCTGCACGCCACTGCCCGAATGGTCGTGCAGCGCCACAATCTGCCGGCCGTTGAGAGGCACCCCATGGATATCCATCAACTTACGCAGGCTCCGCGTGTCCTCCGCCGCCAGCACATCAGCCGAGGCCAGCACGTCGAGCGCCCGCAAGGTTATGTCGCGGGCAGAGCCGATCGGCACCCCGACAAAGTAAAGCCCCGCCGCAAGGGGAATCTTTTGGTAATTCAAGCTGGACCCGCCTTTCGCACCCTCTATGATCAGTGCATATGTCCCCGGGGCCATCGCCGCCGACCTGCCACCAATGGAGTGACACTGTTATGATCGCTGTTTTCAACATCCTTCGCAAGCCACTGCGGCTTTTGATCCTGCCACTGATCGCATTGGCGCTTGCCGCCTGTGAACCTGTGGCGATGACCAATATGAACGGGTCCAAGGGCCCCAAAGTCGACTCGAGCAAACCTATTCCGGTGGCCTTGCTGATCCCACGTGGCGGTTCGGCGGCGGATAACCTGCTGGCGCAAGAGCTTGAGAACGCCGCGCGTCTGGCAATCCGCGATCTGGGCGGCGTGCAGATTGACCTGCGGGTCTATGGCACGGGCGGCAATGCAGGCACTGCGGGCACCGCAGCGGCGCAGGCCGTCACCGACGGGGCTCAGATCATTCTGGGGCCGCTTTATGGCGAGGCCGCAAATGCGGCGGGCAACGCGGTTGCCGCGCAGGGCGTGAATGTCCTGTCCTTCTCGAACAACCCCAGCATCGCGGGCGGCAATGTCTTTGTGCTGGGTCAGAACTTTAACGACACCTCCAACCGTCTGGTCCGCTACGCCAAGAGCAACGGAAAAGACAAGATCCTCGTGCTGCACGGTCAGGATCTGGCCGGCCAGCTGGGCCGCGATGCCATCCTCAAGGCGATTGCCGCAAACGGGGCGACCTCTGCCGGTACGGTTGATTACGCGCTGAGCCAAGAAGCCGTAATGTCTGCCGTGCCGCGCGTGAAAGCTGCCGTGGAAAGCAACGGGGCGAATGCGGTCTTCCTGACGACATCCTCGGCCAGTGCGCTGCCGCTCTTCGCACAACTGCTGCCAGAGGCCGGGATCAGCGGTGCCACCACGCAGTACATCGGTCTGACCCGCTGGGACATCCCGCCCCAAACGCTGGCCCTGCCCGGCGTGCAAGGTGGCTGGTTCGCCCTGCCCGATCCCGGTGCGACAAACGCATTTTCGCAGCGCTATGCCGCAGCCTATGGCGACACACCCGGCCCGATTGCTGGTCTGGCCTTTGACGGGATCGCAGCCGTGGGGGCCTTGGCGAAATCCGGCAAATCCGACGCGTTGTCCGCGGCACGTCTGACCCAGGGCGCGGGCTTCCGCGGGGCGAGCGGCGTGTTCCGCCTCAAGGCGGACGGCACCGCCGAACGCGGCCTTGCCATTGCCACGATCCGCAACCAGCAGGTCGTCATCATCAGCCCTGCCCCCCAAGCCTTTGGCGGGGCCGGCTTCTAAGGGACCGCCTTTTGTGAAACCCCTTGTTGCACCAGCAGAATCAGGTGAGGCCACCGCGCGTCACCTGATCAGCACCCCCAAACGCATCTTTGACGAAGCGGCTGTTTCCGCCGCGCTCAAGGACGTGCTGGACGGTTTGACCGATCCGGCAGAGATTCAGGCCGCCGCTGTCGCCGTTCTGCAAGACGCGCAAAAGAACGGGCGCGCCGAAATCGCCCGCGCCTTTGCGGCGTCACCGTTCAACGCGCGCCCCATGACGTCGGCCTATTGCTACCTCACCGATCAGCTTGTCCGCACGACCCTGCAGATCGCCGGGCAACGGCTCCACCCGGTTGAAACGCTTGGCCCGAACGACCGGCTCGCCGTGATCGGCGTCGGCGGGTATGGCCGCGGAGAGATGGCCCCCTATTCTGATGTGGACCTACTGTTCCTCATCCCCCAAACGCCCAGCCAGCGCACTGAAAACCTGATCGAATCCATGCTCTACATGCTATGGGATCTCAAGTTGAAGGTCGGCCATTCCACCCGCACCATCCGCGACTGCGTGACCCTTGGCCGCGAGGATTTTACGATCCAGACAGCCCTGCTGGAGCACCGCTTTATCGCCGCCGATGTGGCTTTGGCGCAGGATTTGGATGAAACGCTCAAGACCGATCTTTTTGCAGGCACCGGTCGCAGCTTTATCGAAGCCAAGCTGGAGGAACGCGACGCGCGGCACCGCAAGCAGGGTCTGCGTTATGTGGTAGAGCCCAACGTCAAAGAGGCCAAGGGCGGCTTGCGCGATCTGCAATCGTTGTTCTGGATCGCCAAACATATCTACAGTGTCGAACATGCCGCCGATCTTGTCGACCGCGGCGTGTTTCTGGAGGAAGAATTCAAGACCTTCGTCGCGGCCGAGAATTTTCTTTGGGCGGTACGCGGACACCTGCACCTCATTTCAGGACGCGCGACCGAACAGTTGACCTTTGACATGCAGGTCGCCGTGGCCGAGGCGATGGGATACCGTGACACGCGGGGCCGCCGCGGGGTCGAGGTGTTCATGCAGGCCTATTTCCGCCACGCCACCGAAGTGGGCGAGCTGACGCGCATCTTCCTCACCAAGCTCGAAGCCTTGCACGTCAAGGCGGAACCCCTGCTCGAACGTATCTTTCGCCGTCGCCCCAAGCTGCGGGACGGCTATGAGGTCGTGGGCGGGCGGCTGGCGGTCACCGATGGCAAGGCGTTTATCAGCGACAAGCTGAACCTGCTGCGCATCTTCGAAGAGGCATTGCGCACCGGCATGTTGATCCACCCCGATGCGATGCGTCTGGTCAAAGCGAACCTCGCCCTGATCGACGACGACATGCGCAACACGCCCGAAGCGCGGCGGATCTTCCTTGATCTGATGCTGAAACACGGTAACCCCGAACGCGGCCTGCGCCGGATGAACGAACTGGGCGTGCTGTCGGCCTTCATCCCCGAGTTTGAACCCATCGTGGCGATGATGCAGTTCAACATGTACCACAGCTATACGGTGGACGAGCATACGATCCAGTGCATCACAAACCTTGCCCTGATCGAGAAGGGCGAGCTGGAAGAAGACCTGCCCGTCGCCTCGTCGATCCTTCAACGTGGGGTGAACCGCAAGGTGCTATATGTGGCTCTATTGCTGCATGATATCGCCAAGGGCCGCCCCGAAGACCATTCGATCCTCGGAGCCCAAATGGCCCGCAAGATCGCGCCCCGTCTGGGCCTCAACAAGGCCGAGGTCGACACGGTCGAATGGCTGGTCCGCTACCACCTGCTGATGTCGGATATGGCGCAAAAACGCGATATTTCCGATCCGCGCACCGTGCGGGACTTTGCCAAGGCTGTGCAGACCGTCAAACGGCTTGATCTACTGTGTGTGCTGACCGTCTGCGATATCCGCGGCGTCGGCCCGAACACATGGAACAACTGGAAAGCCGTGCTGATCCGCGGGCTCTACCGGCAAACCAAACGCGCGCTTGAAACCGGGCTCGAAGACCTCAACCGCGAGAACCGCGGCGCGGGGGCCAAAAAGGCCCTGCGTGCGGCTCTTGCCCATTGGCCGCGCAAGGATCTTCAGGCCGAAACCGCGCGCCACTACCCGCCCTATTGGCAGGGCCTTCACACGGCATCGCAGGTCGTATTCGCCGAACAGCTCCGCGATATTCAGGACGGTGAAATCCGCATTGACCTGCACCCTGACGATGACCGCGACGCCACCCGCGCCTGCTTTGTCATGGCGGACCACCCGGGCATCTTTGCACGGCTCGCCGGTGCGCTGGCGCTGGTCGGGGCGAATGTCGTCGATGCCCGCAGCTATACCACCAAGGATGGCTGGGTGACTGATGCGTTCTGGATTCAGGACGCCGAGGGCAACCCCTACGACGTCTCGCGCCTGCCACGGCTGCGGCAGATGATCTCCAAGACGCTCAAGGGTGAAATTCTGGCCCGCGATGCGCTGAAATCCCGCGACAAGGTGAAAAAGCGCGAGAAAGTGTTCAAGGTGCCCACGCATATCACCTTTGATAACGAAGGCTCGGAAATCTACACGATTATCGAGGTGGATACCCGCGACCGCCCCGGCCTGCTCTATGACCTCACGCGGTCGCTGTCTGAATCCAACGTCTATATCGCCAATGCGGTGATCGCGACCTATGGCGAACAGGTGGTCGATACCTTCTACGTCAAGGATATGTTCGGGTTGAAATACTATACCGAAAGCAAGCAGAAGACGCTCGAGAAACGGTTGCGGGCGGCGATCATCGACGGTGTTGCGCGGGCACAGGACTGACATCGGCGCTTTCGCGCGGGCATGACGGCTGTGTTCGCATTTCCCTGATTGCGCAGTGCGGCGCCAACGGCTAGGCCATTTGCACCGCAGTTACGGGGCAGCACCACCATGAAACCTATCCGCCTTATGTCCGGCTTCTTCACCGTCGGGATCTGGACCCTCCTCAGCAGGGTCATGGGGTTCGTGCGCGATGTGATGATCGCGGGCTACCTTGGCTCCGGCCCCGCCGCCGAAGCGTTTCTGGTCGCCTTTTCCTTACCCAACATGTTCCGCCGCTTCTTTGCCGAGGGGGCGTTCAACATGGCCTTTGTGCCGATGTTCTCGAAAAAGCTCGAAAGCGGCGATGATCCGGAAAAATTCGCGCAGGATGCTTTCGTCGGCATGGCGTTCATCCTGACGCTGTTCACCATCATCGGGATCGTCGCGATGCCGGGGCTGGTGCTGTTGATGGCCTCGGGCTTTGCGGGGGACGAACGGTTCGATCTAGCGGTCGAATACGGGCGGCTGGCCTTCCCCTATATCCTGTTCATCTCCCTCGCCGCACTTGTATCGGGCGTGCTGAACGCCACGGGTCGCTTCATGGCGGCGGCAGCAGCCCCTGTGGTGTTGAACGTCATCTTCATCCTCGCCGTCCTGATCGGGGCCGCCCTTGGCCGCGACGGATCAGAGGCGATCGGCATGGGCATCGACAAGGCGCTTGGCCTGCAGATCGGCGACACCCTGGCGCTGTCTGTCCCGCTGGCGGGGATCGCGCAACTGGCGCTGGTCTGGTGGGCCGCGAAACGCGCAGGCTTCACACTGACCTTCGGCCACCGCCCCCGCCTGACGCCCGAGCTGAAACGCCTCGCCATCATCGCCGCCCCTGCGGCCCTGGCGGGCGGGGTCATGCAGATCAACCTGCTGGTAGGCCGTCAGGTCGCCAGCTTCTACGAAGGGGCCGTGGCCTGGCTCAATTATGCAGACCGCCTCTACCAACTGCCCTTGGGCGTGGTGGGGATCGCGATTGGCGTGGTGCTGCTGCCCGACCTGTCACGACGGCTCAAGGCCGGAGACGAACAGGGATCGCACACCCAGATCAGCCGCGCCGCCGAGGTGTCGCTGGCGCTGACCATCCCCTCGGCAGTTGCGTTGATGGTGATCCCCTTCACGCTGGCCACGGTGCTGTTCCAACGCGGGGCCACAACCACAGATGACGCTGCGGCCATCGCCATTGCGGTGGCGATCTACGGGCTCGGCCTGCCGGCCTTCGTGCTGCAAAAGATCCTGCAACCGCTTTACTACGCGCGTGAAGACACCCGCCGCCCCTTCTACTTTGCCGTGGTGGCAATGGTGGTGAACGTGGTACTGGCCGTTGGCCTCAGCCCCGTGATCGGCTGGATTGCCCCTGCCATCGCAACGACATTGGCGGGGTGGGCGATGTTTGCCTTGCTGGCCTATGGCGCACGTGGCTTCGGGTTGGCCGCGAAATTTGACGCGCGTTTTCACAAACGCATCTGGCGCATCATGGCGGCGGCGGCGGTCATGGGCGGAGCGCTCTGGATCGGCAACCTGGCCCTGCAACCCCTGCTCGCCGAAGCCTGGTGGCGCGGGGTCGCCCTGGTGATCCTCATTGCCCTGGCGGCCGTCAGCTACTTCGGCACCGGCCAGCTCATCGGTGCGTTCAAACTGGCCGAATTCAAACGCGCCCTAAAACGCGGCTAACCCGCCCCACTTCTAAATGGCATTAAATCCCGGGGGTCAGGGGGCTGGCCCCCTGCCCGTCACGCCTGCCTGACACGCCTGCAAGCCTCACCGATGCCGAATACGCTCCCGCAGCCTGCCCCATTCGCCCGGCGCAAAAACAAAGCTCAGCGCGAAACCACAGGCAAAGCCCAAAAGCTCCGCCACCCACTGGGTGCCCGCGTCAAAGAACACGCCCCAGATCAGCTGCAACCCCATCAGCACGGCAATCAGGGAAAACGCGCGGTACTGCTGTTCTCCTTGCCCCGCCAGCTTGCGCCACATGACAAAGGAATAGCCGCCGATCAGCCCATAGACCGACGGGTAGGCACCGACCAGCCAGACCGGATCATCCAGCACCAGCGCATAGACCACCGCGCCGAAAATACCCGACACAAAGAAGATCGCCAGAAACGCCACCTGCCCCATCGCCTCGGCCACCATCTTGCCAAGCGCCAGCAACAGCACGCAGGCAAAGATCGCATGGGTGAACCCCAGATGGATGAAACTATAGCTCACCACCCGCGACAGGTCGCGCAGGGGAAACTGCATGTTGGCGACCATCCAGTCGAAGACATCGCCCGAAAACCCGAAGTCGCGGATCAAGGCCAGACGCCAGCCCACAGCAGCAGGACCGCCGATGATCCCGGCCTCGGCCAGCGACAGCACGACCTCTATCCCCGCCAGCGCCAGAAAAAGCAGCGTGACGGTTGCGGGCATCGGGTTCACGGGGGG
>NZ_DGMH01000036.1:0-379 GCF_002388305.1 Sulfitobacter sp. UBA4523 | reverse complement strand
TTCGGGTTCACGGGGGGGTGAAAATCTGGGTCTTCCATAGGGCCTCCTTGACGGGCATGGTGCGCATGGGTAAGCCCATCTGGCCGTAGTTTCCAGCCTTATCGGAGCATCCAATGACCGACACCTCTTTCACCCCGCGTGTGTTTTCCGGCATCCAGCCGTCGGGCGATTTGCACCTTGGAAACTACCTGGGCGCGCTCAAACGCTTCGCCGATGCGCAGGACAAGGGGGTACAGTCGATCTACTGCATGGTAGATCTGCACGCCATCACCGTCTGGCAGGACCCTGCGGACCTCAAGCGCAGCACGCGCGAGCTTTGTGCCGGTTTTATCGCGTCGGGCATCGACCCCGATAAATCCATCCTGATCAACCAAAGCCA
>NZ_DGMH01000012.1:14473-14646 GCF_002388305.1 Sulfitobacter sp. UBA4523 | reverse complement strand
GCGCCAACCGCCTCGATATAGCCGTTGCCCGTCAACAGCAGCTGCGCATAAAGCGCCTCCAGCAGCTCCGCACGCCCCTGCGCCCCATTGGGCCGTGCCACCAGATCCAGCAGCGGATGCGCCTCGAACCGTTGCGCGGCATCCTGCAACACCAGCGGCAGCGCCGCCGCCGC
>NZ_DGMH01000012.1:8840-14406 GCF_002388305.1 Sulfitobacter sp. UBA4523 | reverse complement strand
GCATCCTGCAACACCAGCGGCAAGGCCGCCGCGGCCTCCGCGATCAGCTTCACCGACCGAAATCCCACAGGGTTGCCGCAAAACCCGCTGCGCGTCAGACTGACCACATCGCGCGGGCTCCAGGCCACGCGCCCGCTGGTCTGAACCGCAACGACAGGCCCCGTGGCAGAGGCTTTCTTCTCCGCAACCACCTCAACCGCCCCCCGTTTGAGAAAATCAAAAACCATGCCGCTGCTCTCCCTGCTCATTGACCGCCCCATGAAGATCTCACCAATCTCTTAACGCCACCCGACCAGAGCGAACGCCCCGCCCGCAACAGCGCTTCATTTTGCCCGTTAAACTCTCCCCGAAGGGCCGCTCTCCTCCGCAACGCGCTCACAATCCACGCACCCCGGGCATCCGCCACTGTGCCGCAGGCTCGATCATCAGCTCATGCAGCGCCCAGACCAGCGCATCGACGCGGTCCGGCGATCCGCCGCCCTCATAGCCCCGCGCTGTCATCCGGCACATCTGGTCCTCCAGCGCGTCCAGCCCCGCCACATGCCCCACGCGCCCCTGCTCATAAAGGGCCGCCACAGGCTCCGCCCGCGCGACCTTGCCACGGCTGGCATGAACCGATTTGACCGGCACCAATGGGTCGACCTGACGCAAGACCTCCGCAACCATCTGCCCGCCCTGATTGACCTCGGCGACAAGACGGTCTGCGCCGTACTGCGCCATCGCGCTGATCGCCGCGCGCGCCCAGCCCGACGGGGTCGCCCCTTGTACCGTGCAATCGGCCAGCACGACGGCGCGCCAATCCTGCGGCGGGCCTTGGGTCTGCGCGCCCACCACCACGATCCCGCATTCATCCGACCCCGCGCCGGCGGTGGTCGCAGGGTCCAACCCCACGACGATCCGGTCCAGCAAGGGCACATCCCGCATCCGCCCGGCCTCGATCCGCTCGGATGTCCACAGCGCCCCTTCCGCATCGGCCAACAGCACACCGTCCAGTTCCTGTCGGCCCAACCGCGTCCCGCGATAGCGCGCCCGCACCTCCTCCAGGAAAGAGCCCGCAAGGTTCGCGGCATTCGCCTCTGTCGGGGCATGGGTGGTCACGGTCGACGGCGACGCCAGCAGGTTTTTCAGCACGCCGACATTACGCGGAGTCGTGGTCACACAGACCCGCGGGTCCTCCCCCAACCGCAAGGCGAACTGCAACTGGTCCCACGTCTCTTCGGCCTTCTTCCACTTGGCCAGCTCATCCACCCAGGCCGCGTCAAACTGCGGCCCGCGCAGCCCCTCTGGGTCATGCGCCGTATGCACCGTCGCCACGGCCCCATTGGGCCAGACCAACCGCTTGCGCGTCGCCTCCCAATCCGGTCGCCGGTCCGCAGGCGAGCACGCCAATATCCCGCTATCGCCAAAGATCATCACCTCGCGCACCTGCTCGATGGTCTCTCCCACCAACGCCACACGGCGACAGCGCCCCGCATCCAAGGGCCGCGACCCTTCGACCTGCGCGCGCACCCATTCCGCCCCCGCACGCGTCTTGCCCGCACCGCGCCCGCCCATGATCACCCAGGACCGCCAGTCGCCCTCGGGGGGGAACTGATGCGGCATGGCCCAGAACTCGAACAAAAAAGGGAGAGCCAAAAGCTCTCCCTCCTCCAGATCATTCAGGAACCGGGCTTGCACCGCAACATCGGCGGAGCCGATCCAGCTTGCACCCGATGTCAGCCCGCGCCCTTTCCATGTCCAGCGCGTATCCCCCTCGGGCAATGCCCGCTTGTCTGTTTCTGCACTCATTCAGATAGGTCTCCACCTTGACGCAAGTCGCCACCATGCCACTGGCCTTACCCAATGCCTTCGACGCTGCTGTTTCGTTTACTTCCTCCCCGGATCGGGCCTGTTCGCGCAGGCTCTCTATCTCGCGGCGCAAATCGCGGATCGCGACCTGCAATGCCTGAAGCTGCTCTTCGCTGGCAGCAATTTCCTGTTCCGGGGTATTCATCGTCATCTTGCTCTTACCTCTCGTTTTGGACCTCCAACCCGAGCAGACACGAAAAAACGGCCACCGGAACTTAATCCGGGGCCGTTTGCCCATGTCTTCTAGCATGGACGTATTTCTATGTCAGAGCGGACGCAAAGTCAAGGAAAACAAGGTTACCGAAACCTTCCAAGCCCTTACGATGGTTAACAAATTCCTAATTTAACCCAAATCCGCACCCGCTCTGACGCTTAGTTTCCGCCCGTCGACGCATTGCCCGCCGCTTCCGCGCCACGCTCCGCCTCGATCTGGCGCCAGCGCGCGACATTGGCGTTATGCTCTTCCAATGTCTCGGCAAAAGCGTGACCGCCGGTGCCATCGGCAACGAAGAAAACATAGTCCTCGCTGGCCGGTTGTGCCGCAGCCATCAGGCTCGCACGTCCGGGGTTCGCAATCGGCGTCGGTGGCAGCGCGTCGATGACGTAGGTGTTGAACGGAGTCTCCTTGCGCAGTTCGCTGCGGCGCAGACCACGCCCCAAGACGCCCTGCCCGTTGGTGATCCCGTAGATCACGGTCGGGTCCGTCTGCAGACGCATGCCTTGGTTCAAACGGTTGACGAAAACGCTCGCCACCTGTTCGCGCTCTTCCGGTACGCCGGTTTCCTTCTCGACGATAGAGGCAAGGATCAACAGCTCCTCAGGCGTCTCGACAGGCAGCCCCGGATCGCGAGCCTCCCAGGCTTCGGCCAAACGCTGTTCTTGTGCCGCGGCCATACGCGTCAGGATTTCGGCACGGTCGTCCCCTTCGGACACCTCATAGCTGTCGGGGGCCAAAGATCCCTCCGCAGGCACAGCCGCGATCTCGCCTGACAGCAGGTCAATGGCTTTCAACGCCTCGGCCACCTGCCAGCTTGTCACGCCCTCTGCCATCGCGATGCGGAACCGCGTGTCGGCCTTCGCCTTGGTCTGGGTATAGACCTCTGGCACCTCATCCTCACCGGGGGTGAATTCGGCACGCTCGACGAAACGGCTTGTTACGGGGTCCAGCTCACGCACCTGCGTGCTGATGCGGTTCACACCGATGCGGTAGACAACTTCGGTACCGCAGGTGCTTGCCCCGCCGCGTGTCACCGTGTCCACGATCTCTTTCATCGAGGCTTCGGGCTGGATCAGAAAGCTCCCCGCCTTCAGGTCGCGGGTCTTTTCCTCATACTCCGCCCCAAGACGGAAGATCGCAGCCGAGCTTACGGCCTCTTGCGTAGCAAGATCATCGCCTACGGCACGCATGTTCGACCCGCGCTCCACCTGCAGGCAGATCGCCTGCGACAGCGGACCGGGGGCATCATACTGCCCCCGCCCCCACAGGATAATCCCGCCTAACAAAAACAAGCCTAAAATCAGAAACGTAACAGCGTTAGACGCGATATGACGCCACATTAGGATGCTTTCCCGAAGATCACGCTCGCATTGGTGCCACCAAAGCCGAAAGAGTTGCTCAGCGCGACATCAATCTTGCGCTCGACCTTCTTGTTCGGGGCCAGATCGATCTTGGTTTCAACCGCAGGATTGTCGAGGTTGATGGTCGGCGGGGCCACCTGATCGCGGATCGCAAGGATAGAGAAGATCGCCTCGATCGCGCCAGCAGCCCCCAACAGGTGACCGGTCGCGGATTTCGTCGACGACATGGTGACCGTCTCAACCGCGTCGCCCAGCATCCGCTCGACCGCGCCCAGTTCGATCACATCAGCCATGGTCGATGTGCCATGCGCGTTGATATAGTCGATGTCTTTTGGCTCCAGCCCGGCACCACGCAAGGCGTTGCGCATGGACCGTTCGGCCCCGTCGCCATCCTCGGCAGGGGCGGTGATGTGATAGGCATCGCCTGACAGACCATAGCCCAGCACCTCGGCATAGATCTTGGCCCCACGGGCCTTGGCGTGTTCGTATTCTTCCAGCACGACAATGCCCGCGCCCTCGCCCATGACGAAACCGTCACGATCCGCGTCATAGGGGCGGCTTGCCTTGGTGGGGTCGTCGCCCCGCTTGGTGGACAGCGCTTTACAGGCGTTGAACCCGGCCATGCCGATCTCGCAAATCGCGGCCTCGGCCCCGCCGGCAATCATCACATCCGCGTCGCCATGCTGGATCAGACGGCTTGCGTCACCAATCGCATGGGCACCGGTGGAACAGGCGGTCACGACCGAATGGTTCGGGCCGCGGAAACCATAGCGAATCGATACCTGACCCGAGATCAGGTTGATCAGCGCGCCGGGCACAAAGAACGGACTCACGCGGCGCGGGCCTTTCTCGTGCATCATCACGGCCGTGTTCGCGATAGAGTTCAGGCCCCCGATGCCCGACCCGATCAAGACGCCGGTGCGTTCCAGATCTTCGCGGTCCGTGGGCATCCAGCCGGAATCCTCGACCGCTTGCTGTGCTGCGGCCATGCCGAACAGGATAAAGGTATCCACTTTGCGCTGTTCTTTCGGCTCCATATACTTGTCGCCGTTAAAGGTACCATCCGTACCGTCGCCAAGCGGCACTTCGCAGGCGTATTGAGTGACCAGCTTGCTGGGATCGAAGCCCGTGATCTTGCCCGCCCCGGACTGACCATCCAAAATTCTGGACCAGCTGGCCTCCACGCCATCGGCCAACGGAGTTACCAATCCCAAACCTGTCACTACTACTCTGCGCATATCCAAGCCCCTTGGTGTTTCTTTGCGTTGACCGGCTATACCTTGCCGAGACCGTAAATTTCAAGACGCGAAGCGCCCAAGCCACGGTCAGACCGGCGGGCCTTTGCGCGTCATCAGACGTATCTTGTCGCCGTCAAGCTCTATGTCGCGCAGCGCGGTATATCCCAAGGTCTCGGCCAGACGCAGCGAAGATGCATTCGCCACGGCGACCATGCACACCGTGCGCCCCGTCACCACGCGGTCGAACCAGTCATGCGCGGCGCGCGCGGCTTCCAGCCCCAGCCCCGTGCCCTGCGCTTCGGGGGCCAGCACCCAACCGGCCTCGGGAAAGGGATCGAAATCGTCGCCAAACCCGCGGGAACCAAAGAAAAACCCGACCTGACCTTCCATCTCGCGGGTGCCGCGCGACTGGATCGCCCATTGACCAAACCCGACAATCTGCCAATGGCCCGCATTGCGCAGAAACGCATCCCAGCTTTCGGCCTTGGGTTTGGGCTTGCCGGTAATATGGGTCACCACGGCGGGCGTGGCCCAGATGTCAGCATAACGGGGGAAGTCTTCGGCCCGCATGGCGCGCAGGGTGAGACGGGCGGTATTGATGGTCGGTACGGATCGCGACATGTGGTGAATTACCTTCACGCTTGAATTTCTGTCGCAGCCAGTGTCACGCCGCAGCCCGCGCAACACAAGTGACGCGCGGTCCCCCCAAGCAAAAACGGCGCCCTTCCGCTAGGAAGAACGCCGTTCTCTAAATCTCGTGCCGCCGCGACGCCTATGGGGCTGCGGCTGGCAAAAACGTCTTAGGACGCTTCTTTGATGAACTTGACCGCGTCGCCGAAGGTCTGGATGTTCTCGGCTGCGTCATCGGGGATCTCGATGCCGAACTCTTCTTCGAACGCCAT
>NZ_DGMH01000012.1:252-8642 GCF_002388305.1 Sulfitobacter sp. UBA4523 | reverse complement strand
ACGCGGTCTGCGACGTCGCTCATATTCAGTCCTCATTCATTCGGGCAATCCTGCCCTCTTCTGTTTCCGTCAGAACCTTATCTGGTCCGTATGGATCGTGCCCCGAGGGGCGGCTATGGCCCTTGTTGTCACAAGGTAAGGGGGGCAATCAAGCCTCCCTATGATGGATTCTGCGCCCCATTTAGCACAAGACGCAGATTTGGCAAACGCTTTGCAGCGCAGGGTCACAACATGGCCATGCCGCCGTTCACATGCAAGGTGGTTCCGGTAACATAGGCGGCTTCCGCACTCGCCAGATAGACAACAGCCGACGCGATTTCGGATGCTTCGCCCATACGGCCCGCAGGGATTTGCCCCATGATTCCCGCCTTTTGGTCGTCGGTCAGCTTGTCCGTCATTGCCGTGGTAATGAAACCGGGGGCGACCGCGTTCACGGTGATCCCGCGGCTGGCAACCTCATAGGCAAGCGATTTGGACATGCCCACCATACCGGCCTTGGACGCGGCATAGTTCGCCTGACCGGGGTTACCGGTGGCCCCGACCACGCTCGAGATATTCACGATCCGGCCCCAACGCGCCTTCATCATGCCGCGCATCACGCCTTTGCACAGCTTGAATGTCGCGGTCAGGTTGACGTTCAGGACCGAATTCCATTCATCATCCGACATGCGCATGAACAGGTTGTCGCGGGTGATGCCGGCGTTATTGACCAGAATATCAACCGATCCCATCGCTTCGGCCGCCTGTTTGGGCAGCGCGTCAACGGCCTCCATATCGCTCAGGTTACAGGGCAGCACATGGGCGCGCTCGCCCAGTTCGGCGGCCAGCGCCTCAAGAGGTTCGGTGCGGGTGCCGGACAGGCCCACGGTCGCGCCACGGGCATGCAGGCTGCGCGCGATTTCCGCGCCGATACCACCCGAAGCCCCGGTGACCAGCGCATTTTTTCCAGTAAGATCAAACATATGTAATTCCTTTCGCAGCCTATCTCAGGCCGTTTTCACGGCAGCGGCATCGGCAGCGGTGCCAATGTTCACGCAGGTGATTTCCTTGTTGATGCGGCGGATCATGCCGGACAGCGCCTTGCCCGCGCCGATTTCCCAGACCTCGGTCACGCCCTGCGCGCCCATCCATTCAACCGACGACATCCAGCGCACCTGACCGGTGACCTGCTCGATCAGCAGCTTGCGGATCTGTTCGGGATCGGTGACCGCCTCTGCCACCACATTCGCCACCACGGGCACGGCGGGGGCGTTCATCGTCACATCCGCCAGCGCACCGGCCATCTCTTCTGCGGCGGGGGCCATCAGAGCACAGTGGAACGGAGCAGACACAGGCAAGAGCAGCGCGCGCTTGGCACCAGCCGCTTTCGCCAGATCAATCGCGCGTTCCACGGCAGCCTTGCTGCCCGAAACGACATTCTGCGCCGGATCGTTCTGGTTGGCGACCTGACAGACCTCGCCCTGTGCGGCCTCTGCGGCGACGGCCTCGGCCTGATCAAAGCTCAGCCCCAGAAGGGCGGCCATAGCGCCCTGCCCCACGGGCACAGCCGCCTGCATCGCGCGCCCCCGGATGCGCAGCAACCGCGCCGTATCGGCAAGCGAGAATGTCCCCGCCGCGCATAGGGCCGCATATTCACCCAGCGAATGGCCCGCGACATACGCCGCCTTATCGACGGTAACGCCTTCGGCCTTCAACGCCGCCATCGCCGCCATTGATGTCGCCATCAGCGCAGGCTGCGCGTTCTGTGTCAGCGTCAGCTCGTCCGCCTCGCCTTCCCAGATTAGCGTCGACAGCTTTTCGCCCAAGGCTTCGTCCACCTCGTCAAACACGGCCTTTGCCGCCGGATAGGCGTCGGCCAGATCGCGGCCCATACCGATGGTTTGCGCGCCTTGGCCCGGATATACGAATGCAATGGTCATAAAGTCCCCCGAATTTGCGTTTCCAGCGCTTTAGCGCGTGGGTGGCCGTCAAACAAGCCTGCACGGCGACTGTGCGCTGATCCGCATTGGTCCCCAAGCCCCGTTGCAGTATGGAGAAACCACCCCATTTCGCGACGGAGCACCCAGATGGCCTTAACCAATACCTCAATCCGCTACGGCGGGGTGACCAAGTTCTTTCACTGGCTCACCGCCCTGCTGATCCTCACGCTGATCGCCCTTGGCCTTTATGCCAGCGATCTGCCCCACGATACGCAAGCGGAGCTGACCCGCAAAGCGTGGCTGTTCTCGCTGCACAAAACACTGGGCGTGACGGTCTTCTTTGTCGCCCTTGCCCGCATCGTCTGGGCCTTTACCCAACCCAAACCGGGGCTGCTGAACGCGGATCACCGCCTGGAAAGCTGGCTGGCGGAAACGGTGCATTGGGTGCTCTATGGGTCGCTGGTGATCGTCCCGCTAGCCGGCTGGATCAACCACGCCGCCGCCTCTGGCTTCGCGCCGATCTGGTGGCCGCTGGGGCAGTCGCTGCCGTTTATCCCCAAGAACACAACAGTAGAACACGCCTTTGGCGCGCTGCACGTCATCTCGGGCAAACTGCTGATCGGCGCGTTGATCCTGCATATCGCTGGCGCGGTGAAGCACCACGTTGTGGACCGCGATTCGACCCTGCGGCGGATGCTGCCGGGCGAAGCCGTCGTCGGCCCGCTGCCTGCGCAACACCACACTGCCGCGCCGGTGATCACCGCCACTGTCGTCTGGGTCGCCGCGATTGCCGTCGGGCTGGGGCTGGGGCTTGGCTTGGGCCAACAAAGCGATCAACCCGCCCCGACCGAAACCGCCGCGCTAGAAGATGTCGCCTCTGACTGGCAGGTGCAGGATGGGACCATCGCGCTAGAGGTCACGCAGTTCGGGTCCGTCGTGGCTGGCAGCTTTGCCGATTGGACATCCGCGATCACATTTGACGACACCGTACAATCCGGCAAAGCGGGCGATGTAACGACCACGGTCGCGATCCCGTCGCTGAGCCTCGGGTCGGTCACGGATCAGGCGATGGGGGCCGATTTCTTCAACAGCGAGGCCTTCCCCACCGCGACGTTTCAGGCCGATATCAATGCCACCGCCGACGGCTATGTTGCGGCGGGCAGCCTGACGATCAAGGATCAGACGATGCCGGTCGACCTGCCTTTCACCCTGACGTTGCAGGACGACACCGCCCGGATGACAGGCTCCACCACGCTGGACCGTCGCAACTTTGGCATCGGGGAAACGGTGACGGACGAAAGCACGCTGGCCTTTAGCGTCTCGGTGAATATCGACCTCACCGCCACACGCGGGCAGTAATCCCCCCATAAACGCAAAAACGCCGGGGTCCTGCCCCGGCGTTCTCGTTTCTTAATATACGGTGAAAAGCTTACTCAGCCTTCATCGCTTCGATAGAGATGTTCACTTGCACTTCGTCGCTGACGAAAGGCGCGAACTGACCAAGGTTGAAATCGGTGCGTGTGACCGTGGCCGTCGCGTCGAAACCGGCCCAAGCCTTCTTGGCCATTGGATGCTCGCCCATCTGGTTCAGCTTGGCATCCAGCACAACGGATTTGGTCACATCGTTCATGGTCAGATCACCGGTGATCAATGCGGTCTTTTCGCCTGTGACCTCGATACCGGTGGATTCAAACGTCACCATGTCGCCGTCTTCAGCGCCAAAGAAATCATCCGTCATGAAGTGTTCGGTGCGGGGTTCCCAGCCGGTGATCATGTCTTTGACCGGGAAAGATACGGAGACAGAGGAGTTCGCGGGCTCTGCCTCGTCCAGCATGATTTCACCGTCAAAACCGCTGAACATCGACGTGGTAGTCGAGAACCCAAGGTGGTTATAGGTGAAAACGATCTGGCTGTGGCTTGCGTCGAGCACATATTTCTCGGCGGCGAAAGCAGAGGTGGCACCCAGTGTCAGGGCGGTGGCAAGAAGGACAGACTTCATGGTCATTGGAATACTCCTGTTGGCGTTTGTCTGCACCATACATGAAGCATTTCAGCGTTTCAGCAACCCAGCAGCGTTCAACAGTTAGTGCGCATTGGCGAACAGTCGCCCGTCGGACATGCGCTAAACACGCACATGACGACCACGCTGCGCTCAGATCGCCTGACCGGAGTCGCGTAGGCTAAAGGTCAGGTTATCGACCACGCGGCGCTCTGCGATATGGACATCAACGATGAAATTGCCGCGCCCGTCCCAGAAGTGAAAGTTGCGGCCAATACGCTCCACCCGTCCCAGATCGCCAAAGCTGCAGCGTTGCAGCACCCGTTGCGCCCCCATCGTGCGCGGGCGCACCAAGCGCAGCTCGCGCCGCAGCGTGTCGATCTGGATCTCGGGCAGCGCGGGCTTTTGCCCCGACAGCAAAAGGCTTGCCCCCAACATCACAGACAACGCCGACAGCCCGACCTTGAGCAGCATCACATCTGACCCAAAGTTCGACCCCGGCGTCAGCCACAACCCCGACGCCGCCAGTACCAAGGCCGCCCCCAACAACCGCTGGACGCTGCGCACCACCGCCCGAGAGCCATCTACCATTCCGGCCTGTGCCGAAAACTGAAGACTATCCGCCGAGAAATTCGTAACTGCGCCCATTGCTCTGATAAACCTTGCTTAACCGTGTGATCTCCGCTTCAGTTCTCGTATGGGTTCATGACGAAAAAAAGGCGCGACCGTGATCGAAGTGGTACTTTTCAAAGGATCATCCGCCCCAAATCGATAGACGCCCGTGCCATAGCGCCAACGCACCCTTGCCCTGCCTGCAAAACCGTGTATATCGGCCCTTCGTTTTGCATCATCTTTTGAACCGCGCAGACTCTCGTGGTGGGGCCGCAAAACGCAAATGCCCTGCCTATGAAATGCGCCTTGATATAAATAGGAGTGCACATGCCGCTTTATGAGCATGTTATGATTGCGCGTCAGGACTTGTCCAACACGCAAGCAGAAGGCCTTATCGAACATTTTGGCACAGTTTTGGCTGACAACGACGGCAAGCTCGTCGACAGCGAATACTGGGGCGTCAAAACGATGGCCTACAAGATCAACAAAAACCGCAAGGGCCACTATGCCTTCCTGCGTTCGGACGCACCAGCGACCGCCGTACAGGAAATGGAACGCCTGATGCGTTTGCATGATGACGTGATGCGCGTTCTGACCATCAAAGTTGATGAGCACAAAGAGCTGCCATCGGTTCAGATGCAGAAACGTGACGAACGCCCCGAGCGTGGCGAACGCCGCGAACGTCGTTGATCATCAGCTTGCAATAAAGGACATAAACCATGGCCGCTAAACCATTTTTCCGCCGTCGTAAGGTCTGCCCCTTCTCGGGCGACAACGCACCGGCAATCGATTACAAAGACACACGTCTTCTGCAGCGCTACATCTCTGAGCGCGGCAAAATCGTTCCTTCCCGCATCACCGCAGTCTCCGCGAAAAAGCAGCGTGAATTGGCCCGTGCCATCAAACGCGCCCGCTTCCTCGCCCTGCTGCCCTACGCCGTTAAGTAAGGAGAAAGCACATGCAAGTTATCCTTCTGGAACGTGTGGCCAAACTGGGCCAAATGGGCGAAGTCGTGGACGTAAAGCCCGGCTACGCACGCAACTTCCTGCTGCCCCAAGGCAAAGCGCTGTCGGCTTCCAAAGCCAACATCGAAGCCTTTGAAGGTCAGAAAGCCCAGCTTGAGGCACAAAACCTCGAGACCAAAAAAGAAGCCGAAGCACTGGCCGACAAGCTTAACGGTCAGCAGTTCATCGTCATCCGCTCCGCCTCCGATTCGGGTGCGCTTTACGGTTCGGTTACGACCCGTGACGCGGCAGACGTTGCCACAGCCGAAGGCTTCACCATCGACCGCAAACAGGTCGTTCTGGGCAGCCCGATCAAAGACCTGGGCCTGCATGACGTCACCGTCATCCTGCACCCCGAAGTCGAAGCCACAATTCAGCTGAACGTTGCACGTTCCCCTGAAGAGGCCGAGCTTCAGGCCGCAGGCAAGTCGATCCAGGAACTGGCCGCAGAAGAAGAAGCTGCAGCCGAATTCGAGATCTCTGAACTGTTCGACGATATCGGCTCCGCCGCGTCCGACGACGACGATCTGGCAGAAGCTGTCGAGAAAACAGACGAAGACGAAGCGCAAGCCTAAGCCTTCCGATCTGATTCCAAATGAAACGCCGCCGCTGACCTCTCAGCGGCGGCGTTTTTCATTGCGCGATCGGCAATATGCCGCCCTGTGCTAAGCGACCCTCTGCCCATCCGGCGCTGCCATTGTTGCGCGGTGCCCCCGGCGTTGTAAGCATTTGGCTCCCGTCAACGATGCGAGTCACCCGCATGATCGCCCTCACACGTCGTTCCCTTTGCCAGATGTTGCTTTGCACACCTGCCCTCTCTGCCTGCGCCAGTACCGCACCAGAGCCCGCCCCCGCGCCCCCCAAGCTGCCGCTCTATCCCAACGAGACGCCCGAGCTGCGCGGGCTGATCAACAAATGGGCCGACCACTACGAAGTCCCCCGCCCGTTGGTCCACCGTCTTGCCATCCGTGAAAGCACCCACCGTCCAGAGGCCCGCAATGGGCCCTACTTCGGCCTGCTGCAAATCCTGCCCGCCACCGCACGCGGCATGGGGTTTCGCGGCGATGCCGGCGATCTTCTCGATCCTGATGTAAACTTGAAATACGGCGTCAAATACCTGCGCGGCGCTTGGCTGCTGTCTGATGGCGATCACGCCACAGCAATCAAATGGTACGCCCGCGGCTATTACTACGAGGCCAAACGGCGCGGTATGCTGGTTGAAACCGGCCTGCGCAAAGGCTGAGCCCCCTAAGGCGCGCCGCGCTGCCCCATGGGCGCAGGCGTGCCTCTCTCAGATCCAGTCGAGGTTCACCTGTCGCGCAGGGTATTTCGCAGCAAAGGTTTCGCGCAGCGCGCGGAACCTCGGTCTGAGATCCGCGAACTTGCGCTCATGGGTTTCCACCACCAAGCACCTGATCCCTTTGATCAAATCCGCTGCATCCATCGCCTCAAGCAGATCAAGCTCCGCGCCTTCGATGTCCATCTTCACAAAAGCGATCTCGCCGCGTTTATCGATTTCAGCCCTGATGATTTCCAGAAAATTGAGCAATGCGACATCGACATAATTGTCTGCGTCAATCGTACGCCCGCCGTCGACGATTGTGCTTTTGACCGACGCCCCTTTCATATTGTCGTCAAAATTCGCGGCCCGCATCAACCGCACAGTGCCCGAGCTGGCCCCAACCGCCGCGTTGACCAGACGTACGTTCGCGCGGTCTTTCACAGCCGCTGAGAGCTGTTCAAACGCATAAGGATCGGGTTCATAGCTGATCACCTCGGCACCTGTGTCGGCCAACAAACGGGTCACGACACCCACATTGGCCCCGCAGTCCATCGCCAGATCGCCAGGCTTCAGCATCGCCGTCACCCCCTTGAGAAAGCCCATCGCCTCGGCCTGACGCAGGTTCCGCTTTGCACGCCGGCGGGCTTTGCGCTCCTCCTCGGTCAGGGGTGTCTTTGCTCTCGCGGCGCGGCGCGCCCTGTTGCTGGCTTGATCTGACATGTGTCTACCACCCTCCCCTTGACCGGAACTGCCGCATTTTGCTGCACTAAAACGGATAACTCCCCAGCCGTCCAACGAAAAAAGCCGCCCCAATCGGGACGGCTTTGATCTTTGTGATACCGAAAAAGGGGAAAGACTTATTCGTCTTCCAGCTCTTCTACGGCTTTCTGCAGGTCTTCTTTCGACACTTCTTTCTCGTTCAATGTCGCCTGTTCAAACACGTGATCAACGACTTTGTCTTCGAACAAAGGAGCGCGCATCTGCTGTTGCATCTGCTGGTTTTGCTGAACGAATTCAAAGAACTGACGTTCCTGACCAGGGTACTGACGTGCCTGGTTCATGATCGCTTGCGTCATTTCCGCGTCAGTGACCTGAACTTCGGCTTTCTGACCCAGCTCGGCCAGCAGCAGGCCAAGACGCACGCGGCGCTCGGCGAGCTTCTTGTGCTCGTCTGTTGTTTCGATTTCCGGGTGGTCGTGGCCCTGAACATCAGGGTTGTCTTCGTGCCACAGCTGGTGCGCGATCTGGCCTGCTTCGGCTTCGACCAGCGACGGCGGCAGGTCAAAGCTGACCAGCTTGTCCAGCTCGTCCAGCAGACCGCGCTTCATGACAGCGCGCGACGCACCGGCATATTCCGCTTCCAGACGCTCTGCGATCTGGGATTTCAGCGCAGCCAGATCTTCGGCACCGAATTTCTTGGCCAGCTCGTCGTCCACTTTCGCGGCAACAGGCTTTTTCACTTCTTTAACCTTGCACTCGAACACGGCTTCTTTGCCGGCGAGGTGAGGTGCTTGGTAATCTTCCGGGAAGGAAACCGTTACGTCTTTCTCGTCGCCTGCCACAACACCGACCAG
>NZ_DGMH01000012.1:0-155 GCF_002388305.1 Sulfitobacter sp. UBA4523 | reverse complement strand
CCTGCCACAACACCGACCAGCTGCTCTTCGAAACCGGGGATGAAGGAGTTGGAGCCCAGCACCAGAGGGTAATCTTCTGCCGCGCCGCCTTCAAAGGCTTCGCCGTCTACTTTGCCGAGGAAATCGAATGTGATCTGGTCGCCGTCTTCTGCCTT
>NZ_DGMH01000061.1:0-4831 GCF_002388305.1 Sulfitobacter sp. UBA4523 | reverse complement strand
CGGTCGTAATAGGCAAGCCCGATCTCTGTCGGACTGACGCGGCGGGTCGTGCGGTTCAGCAACCGCGCCCCAAGCCGCGCTTCAAGCGAGGATACGTGTTTGGATACGGCGGATTTGGAGATACCCATCTTCTTGGCCGCATCGGTAAAGCCACCCTGGTCCACGACCGTGGCGAATGCTTCCATCTCTGTCAGGCGGTCCATACCCGTCCCCTTTCATCATCTGCGTCTGGAAAGGGTATGGCGGCCAAATCAGGCAGGATCACGGCAGCGGTGAGACAGTGGAGAGGTATTTATAGGGATCGTTCGCGGCGGGGAAACAGGGCGCGCCGTGCTGTGGTTAAATCCAGCGGACCAGTTTCAGGACCAGAAACATCAGCAGCGCCAGCCCCGCCATGCCAAGACAGAGGATGGTAAACGCCCAAGGATGGTCCACCCCCGGCATCCCGGCGACGTTGACGCCGAACAGACCGGTCAGAAACCCCAGCGGCAGAAAGATCGCCGCGGCGACCGACAGCACATAGCCGTGGCGCGCTTGGCGCTGCGCGATATTGGCGTCGTGCTCTTCCTGAACCGACACCAGCCGGTCGCGCAGCTCGTCCAACTCTTCTACCGCGATCAGCGCGCTGTTAGCCTGCTCGCGCAGCTCAAGCTGGCTTTCGTCAGGGATCAGCGGGATGTCAAAGGCGGCCAGCTTGGCCAGCGCCTCGCGTTGGGGGTCAAGATAGCGCCGCAGCCGGATCACGCTGCGCCGGATTTCGGGCAACTCATGGGGCATCGGGGTGTTCTTGTCCTCTAGATCATCCTCGAAGAACTCCGCCTGTTCATCCAGCGTTGCAACGTGTTCCTGCACCCGCAGGGTCAGGCGACCCACGAGCGCTTCGAGGAACTCGGCAGGGCTGGGAGGGGCCTTTTGCGCTTCGGCCTCGCGGCGAATGGCGTCGATGGTAAAAACCTTCTTGCGGCGCACGGTGATCAGCAGGTCGGAATCCACATACATCCGCACCGATACCATTTCATCGGCATCCTGCCCCTCGTTCATATTGATGCCCCGAAGGTTCAAGATCAGCCCGCCTTCAAAGCGGTCACAGCGCGGGCGGGTCTGTTTCTGGATCAGCGATCCGGCGGGGATTTCATGCAGGTGATTGCGGACCCAGGGTTCAAGCATCGGGTCGGCCAGATCAAAGTGCCACCAGCGGTAGATGCCCGGCCCCGTAAGATGCGTGTCGGTGGGCACTTGGGTCGTGCCATCGGCAAAGATATCGAAAACGCAAATCGGCATGGCCACACCCTGAAACATCTATTGATCCGGGCATTTTGACAGACCGGCGCGGAGGCGCAAGATGTGCTGCCCTTGTGGTGCGGGCGAAAGACGGGGCAGGCCACGACAGCCTGCCCCATTTTGGTCGACATACCTTACAGCGCAGCGGCCAGACGGGTGCCTTGGTCAATCGCGCGTTTCGCATCTAGTTCAGCCGCGACATCCGCGCCGCCGATAACATGGCACGGGATGCCCTTGACCTCTAGCGCGTCGGCCAGCGACCGGTCCGACAGTTGACCGGCACAAAGCACGATCGTATCCGCCGCGATCACCTGCGGCTTTTCACGCGCTTCGCCAAAGCTGATGTGCAGGCCCTCTGCGTCGATCTTCTCGTAGTTGACGCCCGCGATCATCTGCACGTTCTTCATGGTCAGGGACGCGCGGTGGATCCAGCCGGTCGTCTTGCCCAAGCCCTTGCCGACCTTGGTGGTCTTGCGCTGCAGCATGGTCACTTCGCGCGCGGGGGCGTGCGGCTGCGGACCTTCGGGCGCGAGGCCAGAGCGGTGATCGGCGGGGTCGGTGACGCCCCATTCCTTCATCCATTCGGGCAGGTTGGTGGTGGTGCTGTCCCCGTCATGCACCAGATGTTCAGACACATCGAAACCGATGCCGCCCGCGCCGATGACAGCGACACGCTGACCAGCGGTGACGGTGCCGTTCAGGATGTCGATATAGCTGACCACATTGCCCGCGTCCTGACCGGGGATTTGCGGGTCGCGGGGAATAACGCCGGTGGCGATAATCACCTCGTCATACTCGCCCAGATCATTGGCCGAGACTTCGGTATTCAGCTTGACGGTGACGTTGTATTTCTTGACCATCGCCCGATACCAATCGACGAGGCCCCAGAACTCCTCTTTGCCGGCGACCTGCTTGGCAAGGTTCAACTGGCCGCCGATTTCGGCTGCGCGGTCAAAGACGGTGACCTTATGGCCGCGCTCTGCCGCGGTGATGGCGGCAGAGAGCCCCGCAGGGCCCGCGCCCACCACGGCGATTGTCTTGGCCGCGTCAACAGGATCGACGCGCAGTTCAGTCTCGTAGCAGGCGCGCGGGTTGACCAGACAGCTCGAGATTTTGCCGCCAAAGGTATGGTCCAGACAGGCTTGGTTGCAGGCGATACAGGGCGCGATCTCGGCTGATTTTCCGGCGGCGGCCTTGGCGACGAAATCGGCATCGGCCAGCATGGGCCGCGCCATCGACACCATGTCGGCGCAGCCGTCCACCAGCACCTCTTCGGCGACCTCGGGCGTGTTGATCCGGTTGGAGGTGATCAGCGGGATGTTCACCTGACCCATCAGCTTTTTCGTGACCCATGCAAAGGCCGCGCGCGGCACCGAGGTCTGGATCGTCGGGATGCGCGCCTCGTGCCAGCCGATGCCGGTGTTGATGATCGTGGCCCCTGCGGCCTCTACCGCCTTGGCAAGCTGCACGACCTCTTCAAAGGTTGAGCCGTTGGGGATCAGGTCGATCATCGACAAACGGTAGATGAGGATGAAATCGGGGCCCACGGCCTCGCGCACGCGGCGCACGACCTCGACTGGCAGCCTCATGCGGTTCTCGTACGACCCGCCCCATTCGTCGGTCCGTTTGTTGGTGTGGGTGACGAGGAACTGGTTCAGGAAATACCCTTCGGAGCCCATCACCTCTACCCCGTCATAGCCTGCCTGTTTGGCACGCAGGGCGCAGGCGGCGATATCGCTGATCTGCTTTTCGATGCCTTCCGCGTCCAGTTCTTTCGGGGCGAACATCGAGATGGGGGATTTGATCGCCGAGGGGGCGACGCAATCGGGGCTGAAGGCATAGCGCCCGGCGTGCAGGATCTGCATCGCGATCTTGCCGCCTGCCTCGTGCACGCGGTCGGTGACGATGCTGTGGTTGTCCACGTCCTTTTGCGACAGCATCATCGCGGCACCATGCGCGACCGACCCTTCGGGGTTGGGCCCGATGCCTCCTGTCACCATCAGCCCCACGTCGCCACGCGCGCGGGTTGCGTAGAATTCGGCGACGCGGTTCCAGTCCTGTGTTTCCTCAAGCCCGGTGTGCATAGACCCCATCAACACGCGGTTCTTCAACGTCGTGAACCCCAGATCAAGCGGGGCAAGCAGGTGCGGATAGTCGGACATTTGGCAAACCTTTCGAGGGCTGAATGTAGGGTACTGGACCGTTCTGTGCGGCAGTTCACCCCAAGCCTGCGGTTCTGTCACGCACAACGCTGCGTAAGCCAATATACATGGGCGCGGGATTCGTGCTAACGCCGGTATGACTTCTCTTGCCGCGAAAGGCCCCCGATATGACGCCAGAAGAAATCGCCCGACTGCCCTATCGCCCCTGTGTCGGGGTCATGCTGGTCAACGCCGACGGGCATGTGTTTGTCGGGCAACGTCGGGACCGGGATCAGGACGCATGGCAGATGCCGCAAGGCGGCGTCGAAAAGGGCGAACACGCCGAAGTCGCCGCCCTGCGCGAACTGGAGGAAGAGACAGGCATCCCCCCAAGCTCTGTCACCGTGGTGGCACAGACCGAGGGCTGGTTGCCCTATGACCTGCCGATCGAACTGGTGCCCAACATCTGGAAAGGCCGGTTCCGCGGGCAAGAGCAGAAATGGTTCCTGCTGCGCTTTCACGGGTCGGATGACGAGATCAACCTGGACACCGAACACCCCGAATTCTCGGACTGGCGCTGGTTGCCGGTGCGCGAACTGGTCGACAACATCGTCCCGTTCAAGCGCGAGGTCTATACCGCTGTGGTCAACGCCTTTGTCGAGCATTTCGCCGACGCCTGACAAAGGGGCGGGCCGCGTTCACCGTCTGCCCGATTGCGTAGCGGATATGGGCCAATGTGCATGATCGGAAACCGATTGTGCTGATTTGACCGGCCGCGCGGGCGTCGCGTGTCTTTTTCGGCCGTCGCGAACTTGACGGGGCGGGGGCGGATAGGAAACAGGTGGCTATCGGCGCGCGACGTCGGACCGCTTTGCCACAGGAAAAATCCCGATGAAGACATATGCCCTGACCGTGACCTGCCCCTCTGCGCGCGGGGTTGTTGCGGCGATTGCGAATTATCTGGCCGATCAAGGCTGCAACATCTCGGACAGTGCGCAGTTCGACGATAAGGAAACCGGCGGTTTCTTCATGCGCGTCAGCTTTGAAAGCGAAGCCGAGGTTGATCTGGCGACCCTGTCAGACGGTTTTGCCGATGCGGCGCGGCCCTTTGACATGGCCTATGAGTTCCACGACGAGGCGGTGAAGATGAAGGTCGTCATCATGGTCTCGCGCTTCGGGCATTGTCTGAACGATTTGCTGTACCGCTGGCGTATTGGCGCGTTGCCGATCGATAT
Source organism: Sulfitobacter sp. UBA4523 (assembly GCF_002388305.1). Classification (NCBI taxonomy): domain Bacteria; kingdom Pseudomonadati; phylum Pseudomonadota; class Alphaproteobacteria; order Rhodobacterales; family Roseobacteraceae; genus Sulfitobacter; species Sulfitobacter sp. UBA4523. The sequence continues at coordinate 174 of NZ_DGMH01000061.1, read as the reverse complement.
TGTCGCGGTGGTGTCCAACCATATGGACTATCAAAAGGTCGTCGTGAACAACGATATTCCGTTCCACTGCATCAAGGTCACGCCGGAAAACAAAGCCGACGCCGAGGCGCGGATCATGGCTGTGGTCGAAGACGCGGGGGCCGAGTTGATTGTGCTGGCGCGCTACATGCAGAT
>NZ_DGMH01000052.1:36060-50823 GCF_002388305.1 Sulfitobacter sp. UBA4523 | reverse complement strand
ATGCACCTGCTGTGCGAAGACGACGACGTGATCGGGTCGGCGTTCTACATCATGGATCATATCGACGGGCGCAACTTCATGGACCCGCGCATGCCCGACATGGACAAAACAGGCCGCGCCGGCGTGATTGACGAGATGAACCGCGTGCTTGCCGCCCTGCACGAGGTGGACATCGACGCGGTGGGTCTGTCGGATTACGGCCCTCCCGGTAACTATTATGAACGTCAGGTCGCCCGCTGGACCAAGCAATACCGCGCGTCCGAAACCGAAGACCTGCCCGCGATGAACCAGCTGATCGAAAAGCTGACCGCCAGCATCCCCGCGGATGACGGGCAGCGCACGTTGGTGCATGGGGACTACCGCATCGACAATATGATGTTCGAGAAAGACGGCACCAAATGTCTGGCCATTCTGGACTGGGAACTGTCGACCATTGGCCACCCATACGCTGACCTTGCGGCCGTTATCATGCAATGGCAGATGCCGGCGGGCACCGAAGGGCGCGGCTTTGGCGGTGTGGACCGCGCAGCGCTTGGCGTGCCGAGTGATGCGGAATTCATCGCCAAATACTGCGAACGCCGCGGGCTGGACGGGATCGACAACTTTGGCTTCTACCTCGCCTTTTGCTTCTTCCGCATGGCCGGGATCATTCAGGGCGTGTTGAAACGCGCGCTGGACGGCAATGCCTCCAACCCCGAGCGGGCGATGAAGGTCGGGGCCTATGTCCCTGTGTTTGCGGAAAACGGGCTTAAAGCGCTGGAAGGCAAGTAAGATGGCCTCCAACGAGTTCGCGACAGATCCGGCAGAGACGAAAGACAGAAACTTTGTCACGGCGCTTGCCCGCGGGCTGGATGTGTTGCGCTGCTTTCGGGAAAACGAAACAGCCCTGACCAACACGGATTTCTCCGAACGGACAGGGCTGCCCAAGGCGACGGTGTCGCGCTTGACCCATACGCTGGTGGAACTCGACTATCTTGTCGCCGACGCCCGCACCGGCACCTATCGGCTGGGCGCAGGGGTGCTGCAGCTTGGCTTTGGCGTACTGTCGAGTATGGAGATCGGCGACCGCGCGCAGGAAGAGATGCGAAAGCTGCGCGACGGGCCCAATTCCTATGTCACCATCGCGATCGGAGAGGTCCACCGGCTGGACGTTGTCTATATCGCGACCAAACGCTCGCGCGAGGATGTCGCGTTGCAAATTCGCGTCGGGTCACGGCTGCCGCTGTTTGATTCTGCCATTGGTCGCGCCATCCTGACCGGCATGTCCGACGAAAGCCGCGACCGCGCGTTCCGCTATGCTGCAGCCGAAGGGCCCGAATTCGAAACCCGCGCGCGCGACAGCTATGCCGCCGCGATGACAGAGTTTGCAGACAAGGGATTTTGTTCAAGCTATGGCGATTGGCGTCCCGATGTGAACGGCATCGCGGTGCCCGTGTTTTCGCCCAACGGGTCGCAGGTTTACGGGCTGAATGTGGGCGGTCCCGCTTTCCACGTGAAGAAGCGACAGCTTGAAACGACCTATGCACAGCTTTTGTCGGCAGCGGCGCAAGCCATCAGCATCCGGTTTTAGGGTGTGGACCCGCGGGGCGGGAGAATCAACTTGGCCGGTCGTATAGATTTCAACCACCGCGGCCAGCAGCTTCGTTCCAGTGGCTGGAATTGGCAAAACTGCGGTGCCATGACAATTGTCAGGATCGCAGCCGCCGTCGCAAATTTTTTTTGAATAGTGTTCAGCGGACATCTGTCAGGCGCCGCGTAAAAACTGATCAGCCGTCACAATCTTGTGCAATTCATTAATACATTTATTTTCAAATGCTTATTTCTGACCCTGCGTCAAAAAACGGCAGCGGGCAAAATTTCACGCAGGTGATTTCGCCCGTACAGTCACGCAATATATGGCATAACCAACGGTGCAGGCTCGCAACTTATGAATAGAGGCGCTTGACAATAAATCGCATTATGCAAGGCTCTTCCCAAGGTCTGGCAATCCAAAAAACGCATTAAAAGCGCCGGGCCGTCCTTGGGAGGATTAAAATGAAAAATATCGCTAAGTACGGCGCGGTTTCCGCGCTTTCTTTGGTCATTGGCGCGAGCGCAGCCTTTGCCGAAAACATCAAGATCGCGTTCATTGACCCGCTGTCCGGTCCATTCGCAAGCACGGGCACCAATGGCCTGCATCAGTTCGAATTCGCGGCTGATTACATGGTAAACGACAAAGGCGGTTTGCTGGACGGCCAAAAAATGGAAGTGCTGCCTTTTGATAACAAGATCAGCCCCAAAGAATCCCTTATTCAGCTTCAGGTCGCGATTGACCAAGGCGCGCGCTATATCGTTCAGGGGAACTCCTCTGGCGTTGCGAACGCATTGACCGAAGCCATCGACAAGCACAACCGCCGCAACCCCGACAGCCGTGTTCTGTTCCTGAACTATGCCGCTGTGGACCCTGCGCTGACCAACGACAAATGCAACTTCTGGCATTTCCGTTTCGACGCCAACTCTGACATCAAGATGGACGCGCTGACCGATGTGATCGTTCAGGACAAGGACATCAAAAAAGTCTATATCATCGGGCAGGACTATTCCTTTGGTAAGGCTGTGTCTGCCGCCGCCAACGAAATGCTGGGCGCGAAAGGTGACGGCATTGAGGTCGTCGGTGACGAACTGCACCCCATCGGCAAGGTGAAAGACTTTACCCCCTACGCGCGCAAGGTTGTATCCTCTGGTGCGGATGCCGTGATCACGGGGAACTGGGGCGCTGACATGCTGGGCATCGGCAAGGCGATCATCGACAACGGGTTCGAAGGGCCGATCTATACCTATTACGCTGCGGGTTCTGGCATCACGGCCGCCTTTGGTGAAAGCGGTAAAGACAAGATCCGCCTGATTTCGCAAGGCAGCATCAACCCGATTGCTACCGAAGAAGCGCGCGACACCTACAACGCCTTCCTTGAGAAGTATCCAGACGGCAACATCGACCAAAGCCGTATCTTCAACACCATCGGCATGCTGGCCCAGGCCATCACCGAAGCGGGTTCCGCCACAGATGTGGTCGCGGTGGCCAGCAAGCTGGAAGGCATGGAATACGACAGCATGTGGGGTGGTAAACTGTTCATGCGTCCGCAAGATCACCAGATCATTCAGGACATGCATGTCGGCGTCCACACAAACGACAACCTGGACTTTGACTATGACCAATCCGGGTATGGTGTCGTGACTGAATCGACCGTCGAAATGGCGTCGATGGACAGCCCGACAACCTGCGAGATGAAGCGCCCCGAATAAGGCGATTTTTCTCGGGTCCGCCTGCGCTCGCGGGCGGGCCCCTCTTGCACCTTGCCACCACACTACTGGAGGGGCCTCATGGACCTCATTCTCGTCAACCTCATCGACGGGCTGGTTACTGGATTGCTGTTGTTCATGCTCTCCGCCGGTCTGACCCTAATTTTCTCGATGATGGGTGTTTTGAACTTCGCTCACGCCAGCTTTTACATGCTTGGTGCCTATTTCGCCTACCAGATCAGTCTTGCGCTCGGCTTCTGGATGGGGCTGCTGATCGCGCCGCTCGTCGTGGGTGTGATGGGGGCAGGGGTTGAACGCTACGGCCTGCGCCGGGTTCACCAATACGGACACGTGCCCGAACTGATCTTTACCTTTGGTCTGGCGCTGTTGATCGAAGAACTGGTGCAATTCATCTGGGGCAAGAACCAACTGCCCTACGCCATTCCTGACGCGTTGAACTTTACCGCGTTTGCGATCTCGGGGAATTCGATCCCCGCCTATAAGATTTTCATGATCTTCATCTCGATCAGCATCTTTATCGGGCTGCTTTACGTACTGACCAAGACCCGCGTCGGCATGATCATTCAGGCCGCGCTCAGCTATCCGCGCACGGTCGAAGCCTTGGGCCACAATGTGCCGCTGATCTTTATGGGGGTCTTCGGGGTCGGCACGGCGCTGGCCGGTGTGGCCGGTGTGATTGCCGGACCGGTGCTTGGCACCTTCCCCGGTATGGCCTTTGTGCTGGGGTCGATCGTGTTCGTGACCATCGTGATCGGCGGCCTCGGGTCGCTCTGGGGGGCGCTGATCGCGTCGCTATTGATCGGCTGGATCACCACCTTCGCCAAATCCTACAACATCGAGATGGAGAATATCCTGACCGGCCTTGGCATCTCTAAACCCGAGAGCCTGGATGACAGCATATTCCGCGATTTCTGGAGCCTCACCAGCCCGCAGATCGCCGACATCTTGCCCTATATCCTGATGGTGCTGATCCTCATCTTCCGCCCGGCAGGTCTTTTCGGAAAGCGCAGCTCATGACAGTTTCAGATCCAAGAACCGACATTCCCAAAGGCGCCCGCCCTAAAGAGCAGATCACCACGGACCCTTCCAAACCCGCGCAGCGTATGCGGTCAGGTTCGCTGGTGCTGACATTGGCCCCCTGGGTCATTGCCTCTGTCGTGCTGGCCATCCTGCCGATGGTGTTTACCAATAATTCGGCACTGACGATCATGAACCAGATGTCGATCACGATCGTTTTCGCGCTGGCCTATAACATGCTGCTCGGGCAGGGGGGTATGCTGTCCTTTGGCCATGCGGTCTATGCCGGTGTGGGGGGCTTTGCCTGTATGCACATCATGAACATGTCCGATTTCTTCTCGACCATTCCCCTGGTGATCCTGCCGGTTTTTGGTGGTCTCTTCGGCATGGGTCTGGCGATGATCGTCGGCGCGTTTTCGACCCGTAACGCGGGCACGGTATTCGCCATGATCTCGCTGGGTGTGGGCGAATTGATCGCGGCCTGCTCCGTCATCATCGTCGCGTTCTTTGGCGGCGAGGAAGGCATCAGCGGCGACCGGACCTACGCACAGCCCTTCTTTGGCGTCGAATTCCTGCAACAGATCGAGGTCTATTACCTGACCGCTGGCTGGGTCGTGATCTCTGCCGCGCTGATGTACCTCTGGAGCCGCACACCCGTGGGTCGCATGGCAAACGCCGTGCGCGACAATCCCGAGCGGGCAGAGTTTCTGGGCTATTCCTCGCGGTGGGTCCGCTTCTACAGCTTTGTCGCCTCTGGCTTCTTTGCAGGCGTGTCCGGTGGGCTTTTCGCGATCAACTATGAAATCCTGACCGAGGAAAACCTCAACACCGCCTCGTCAGGGATCATCCTGCTGGTGACATTCCTTGGCGGCGTCGGGTTCTTCTTTGGCCCGATCATCGGGGCCATCGCCTTTACCCTGCTGCAAACCGTTCTGAGCCTGTCGACAGAGCTTTGGGCCTTTTATGCGGGCGTCCTGTTCCTATCCACGGTGATGTTCTTCCCCGGTGGTCTGGCGGGTCTGCTGATGATGCATGTGCCTGTGTTCAAGCTGGGCAAGGCATCGACGTTGATCATGCCCTATCTCAAGACGCTGCTGCCGGCGGCAATCGGTTTGATGGGGCTGGCGGCACTGGTCGAGATGACGTTCCACTATCGTCATGGGGCCACGGGTGACAATGAAATGACCGTCTTCTGGACCACATTCGACAGCCACACGCTGATGCCGTGGCTGGTGGCGGGCGCGGTCGCGCTGATCGGTTTGGGCATTGCCAAGGCCACAGCACCCGCTTTGAAAGACGCCTGGAACGAAGCAAACACAGCAGGAGGCGCGTCATGAGCACACCCGCACTTGAACTGACTGGCCTCAAGAAAAGCTTTGGCAAGGCCGAGATCATCCGCGGCATCGACCTGAGCATCGGCAAGGCGGAACGTCACGCCGTGATCGGGCCGAACGGCGCGGGCAAATCGACGCTGTTCAACCTGATCACCGCACGGTTTGCGCCTTCGGCTGGAACGGTAAAGCTGCACGGAGAGGATCTGGCCGGGCTCGAACCCTTCCAGATCAACCGCAAGGGGCTAAGCCGCTCGTTCCAGATCACCAACATCTTTCCGGCGATGAGCGTGTTTGAAAACGTGCGCTGTGCGCTCTTGTGGTCGCAGGGCTATAAATACAGCTTCTGGAATCTGGTGAACCGGTCCCGTGAGCTGACCGAGGGCGCGGACCGCATCCTTGACCAGATCAACCTGCTGGAACGGCGCAACCTGCCCGCGGGCACCCTGTCTTACGCCGAACAGCGCGCGCTTGAGATCGGGATCACCATCGCGGGCGGTGCCGATGTCATCATGCTGGACGAACCGACGGCGGGGATGAGCAACACGGAAACCGACTATATCACCGACCTGATCCTCAAGGTGACCGCGGGCAAGACGCTGATCATGGTGGAACATGACATGAGCGTGGTCTTCGGTCTCGCCGACCGGATTTCGGTGCTGGTTTACGGCGAAATCATCGCCACCGGAAAACCCGAAGAGGTGCGTGCAGACGCCCGCGTACAAGAAGCCTATCTGGGCGCCGCATTGGAGGCAGAACACTAATGATGCTCGAAGTCACGGATATGCATGCCTTCTACGGCAAGTCCCACATCCTTCAGGGGGTGAACCTGAACGTCAAAGAAGGCGAGATCGTCGCGCTTCTGGGGCGCAACGGGGTGGGGCGGTCTACCACCTGCAAGGCCATCATGGGCGAGGTCGAACCGAAAGGATCGGTCAAGTTTCAGGGGCAGGAGATCAGCGGCAAGAAAGCCTTCCAGATCGCCAATATGGGGATCGGCTATGTGCCCGAGAACCGCGATATCTTTCCCGGTCTCACCACGCGGCAGAACCTGACGCTGGGTCTGAAGCCGGGACAGAAGGATGGCGCGGGCCGTTGGTCGATGCAGTCGATGTTCGACATGTTCGAAAACCTCGACCGCCGCGCCGACGTCGAAGCCTCGGTTCTGTCGGGGGGGGAACAGCAGATGTTGACCATGTGTCGCACGCTGATGGGCGACCCCGATCTGGTCATGATCGACGAACCCACCGAAGGTCTGTCCCCGCAGATGGTGCAGAAGGTCGCCGAGGTGCTCAAAGAGATCGCCAACCGCGGGATCTCTACCCTGCTGGTGGAACAGAAACTGTCGATCGCGATGGACATCGCGGATCGGGTCTATGTCATGGGGCATGGTCAGGTGGTCTATGAGGGCACGCCGGCTGAATTGCGCCAGCGTGATGACGTGCGCAAGGAATGGCTTGAGGTCTGATGACCTAAGCCAGACCATTATCAGTAAATCATCTATTGAAATCGTCGCGTTCCGCGGCCTCATCCTCCTGAGGCGCGGTCGCGGCTCGGGAGGAAAGTTTTTTGGCGTTCGACACAAATAAGCTGGGCCGCATCGGGGACTGGATGCAGACCTATGTGGACCGCGAACGGTTTGCCGGATGTTCGGTGCTGGTGGCGCAGGGCGGGCAAGAGGTTTACTTTGATGCCAAGGGCCAGCGCGACACGGATACCGGCCAGCCGTTCACACGCGACACGATCGCCCGCATCTATTCGATGACCAAGCCTGTCACCTCGGTCGGCATCATGATGCTGGCGGAACGCGGGCTGTTCCACCTTGACGCGCCGGTCTCCGATTTCATCCCTGCTTTCGCCGATATGCGCTGCCTGATCGACGGTGCCACCGCGGCGGACCAGACCGAACCCTGCCAGACGCCGACACTGCACCAGCTGCTGACCCATACCTCGGGGCTGAGCTATACATTCAACCCCGGCATCACGGCGAAGGCGATGGACGAGGCCGACATCCTGTTCCGCGCCGATCAGGGATCGCTGGCAGAGATGACCGACCGCGTCGCCGCATTGCCGCTGGCGTTTCACCCCGGCACCCGTTGGGAATACTCCGTGGGCATCGACGTGCTTGGCCGCGTGATAGAGGTCGTTTCGGGCAAGTCGCTAGAGGCGTTTCTGGTTGATGAAATCCTTGGCCCCCTTGGCATGGACGAGACGCGGTTTTCCGTGCCCGCAGGTGGCATTGACCGCTTTGCCTCGCTTTACACACCGCTGGCGGGCAGCGCCTATGGCATGAACGCGGCCAAACCAGATACGCCCGTGCTGCGCTGCGTCGACAAGCCCGACACCTCCCCCTTCCTGAACGCCGAGATGCATTCCGGCGGCGGCGGGCTGGTGGGCACCATTGATGATTACCTCAAGTTCGCCGAGATGTTGCGCACCGGTGGGGCGGGGCTGATCTCGCCCAAGACGCTCGACTTTATGATGCGCAATCATCTGCCCGGTGACATCGCGTCGATGGGGCCTGCCAGCTTTGCCGAACAACCAATGGAAGGGATGGGCTTTGGCCTTGGCGGTGCCGTGGTGCTGCACCCCGGTCGCGTCCGCGTTCCCAGCAGCCTAGGCGATTTCAGCTGGGGCGGCATGGCCTCTACCTTCTTCTGGATTGATCCGGTGCTGGATCTGTCTGTCGTATTCTTCACGCAGCTTGCGCCGTCCAGCTCGTACCCCGCGCGCCCCCAACTCAAGGCCCTCATCCACGGAGCGATGACATGAACGATATCCTTTGGACCCCGACAAAAGAGCGCGCCGATGCCTCGACCATGGCGGAATTTGAACGGTTCCTGAAAGACCAACGCGGGCTGACGTTCGACGACTACAACGCCATGTGGGAGTGGAGCGTGACCGACCTTGAAGGGTTCTGGTCCGCGATCTGGGACTATTTCGACGTACAGGCCAGCGCGCCCTACACGACCGTCATGGCGAAGCGTCAGATGCCCGGTGCCGAATGGTGCCCCGGCGCGATGCTGAACTACACCGACCAGATCATGAAGCATGTGGACAGCCAGCCTGACGGCGATGCGCTGATCGTGCAGTCCGAAACCTTTGGCCGCAAACGTCTGTCCTGGTCCGAGCTGCGCGCACAAGTGGCAAGCGTCGCCGCGCATCTGCGGGATATGGGCGTGACCAAAGGCGACCGCGTTGTTGCCGTGCTGCCCAATACCGAAACCGCGATGATCGCCTTTCTGGCTACCGCAAGCATCGGCGCGATCTGGTCGCTTTGCGCCCCCGATATGGGGCATGTCGCCATTCTGGACCGGTTCAAGCAGATCGAACCCAAGGTGCTGATCGCGCAAGACGGCTATGTCCACGCGGGCAAAACCGTGGACCGCCGCGAGATCCTCGCAGGGCTAGAGGCGGCGCTGCCCAGTCTGGTGCAATGCGTCACGGTGCCTTTTGTCGGGGATCTGCCCAAGGGGCATATGGCGTGGGACAGCCTGCTGGACCGCAACGCACCCTATGAAAGCACGCAAGTCCCCTTCGATCATCCGCTGTGGATCGTCTATTCCTCCGGCACCACCGGCAACCCCAAGCCGATCGTGCACGGGCACGGCGGGATCATTCTGGAATCCGCAAAACAATCACTACACCATGATCTTCGGCGCGGCGGACGCTATTGCTGGCTGACATCCTCGGGCTGGATCATGTGGAACTCGCAATTCACCGCACTGGGGCAGGGCACCACGGTCGCGATGTTCGACGGGGCGCCGAATTATCCTGACATGGGCGTGATCTGGCGCTTTGTCGCGGATGAAAAGCTTGATTTCTTTGGCGCGGGCGCGGCCTTCTTTAGCGGTTGCATGAAGGCAGGGCTGACCCCACGGGACGAGGTCGACCTTTCCGCGCTGCGCTCGCTCGGCTCGACCGGATCACCGCTGAGCTCTGATGCCTATGACTGGATATACGCGCAGGTGAAGCAGGACGTCTGGCTGGCGCCTATCTCGGGCGGGACCGATCTGGCGGGGGCCTTTGTGCTGGGCCATCCCGGCATGCCCGTGCGCGCAGGTGAAATGCAGTGCCGCGCGCTTGGCAACGCGGTGCGTGCGTTCGACGAGGATGGCAATGACCTGACCGGCGTGGTGGGCGAATTGGTCTGTACCGAGCCGCTGCCGTCGATGCCGCTGTTCTTCTGGGGCGACGATGATGGCAGCCGCTTGCACGACAGCTATTTCGACACCTATTCCGGCATCTGGCGCCACGGCGACTGGATCGAGATCAACGAAAACGGCGGGTCGGTGATCTATGGCCGCTCTGACGCCACGATCAACCGCAAGGGGCTGCGCCTTGGCAGTGCGGAAATCTATCAGGCCGTCGAAGGGCTGGACGAGGTGATGGACAGCCTTGTTGTCGATCTCGAATTTCTGGGCCGCGAAAGCTTTATGCCGCTCTTCGTGGTGCCGGCCCAAGGCGTCGCCTTTGATGACGCCTTCAATGACAAGATCAACGCGGCAATCCGCAAGAACGTCTCGGCCCGGTTTATTCCGAACGAGATCATCGAGGTCGCCGAGATCCCCCGCACCCTATCTGGCAAAAAGCTTGAGGTTCCTGTGAAAAAGCTATTGCTTGGGCAGGATCCGGAAAAGGTGGTGAACAGGGATTCAATGGCCAATCCGGACAGCTTTGATTTTTATGTCGCCTACGCCAATGCGCGTGCGACCCAGAAGGACTGAACCCAGATGACCGATGTGGCCCGCCAACTCCTTGAATTGCTGGATATCGAACAGCTTGAGATCGACCTGTTCCGCGGCATCGGGTCGGGCGGGGAAACCACCACGCGCATTTTTGGCGGCCATGTTATCGCGCAGGCTTTGATGGCCGCCTATCGCACGGTGCCGGACCGGATGTGCCATTCGCTGCATGCCTATTTCATCCGTCCCGGTGACCCGTCGATCCCGGTGATCTATCAGGTCGACCGCGCCCGCGACGGGGGCAGCTTTACCACGCGGCGGGTCGTCGCGATCCAGCACGGCAAGCAGATCTTCAACCTCTCGGCGTCGTTCCACGTGCAGGAAGAGGGCTGGGATTACCAGCACAAGATGCCTGACGTAAAAGGGCCGGAACACTGGCTTGACCGTCCCGACCTGCGCGAACCCTATATCGAAAAAATCTCGCCCAAACACCGCGACGATTTCCTGCGCGAACGCCCTATTGAGATCCGCGAGGTTGATCCGCGCGATCTGTTCGAACCGGAAAAGACCTCGGACAAGAATTACCTTTGGTTCCGGATGGAAGCGGCAAAGGGGCAGTCCCCGATCATGCAGCACTGCCTGCTCGCCTATGCGTCCGATATGAACCTGCTTGGCTCGTCGCTGCGGCCCCACGGGCTGACGTGGTTCCAGGGGCAGGTCATGACCGCCAGCCTTGACCACGCCATGTGGTTTCACGCGCCGATCGATTTCTCTGACTGGCATCTGTACGAACTCGACGCCCCCTTCACCGGTGGCGCGCGCGGGTTCAATCGCGGGCTGATCTACAATCAGAACGGCCAACTTGCCGCGACAACGGCGCAAGAAGGGCTGATGCGCCCCTATAAAAAGAAAGAAGCTGCTTCATGACACAGACGGGGGGCCGCTATCCGGGTTGGCGACCGGGGATCGAACTGCGCGACGACTGGCTGGGACTGGTCCCCGAGACCGCAATCGACCCGCAGCGCGAGATTGTGGACCCCCACCACCACCTCTGGCGTCACGGCACGCCCGACGCCCCCGCCGTCTACGAGATGGACGCGCTTTGGCGCGACACCGGCGCCGGACATAACGTGGTACAGACGGTCTATATCGAATGTCGGTCCTATTGGGATCGCGACGCGCCCGCGCATCTGCAATCGGTGGGCGAGACCCGCACCGTGGCGCAGATGGCGGCGCAGGTGCCGCGCGGTCAGGCGCAGATCGCGGGCATTATCGCGCAGACCGAACTGGTGCTGCCCCCCGACCAGTTGCATGCCGCGCTCGACGCGCATGAGGCCGCAGGGAACGGGTTATTCAAAGGTATCCGCAATTCCGGCGCGCGCGATGCGGAACCGCAGCATCTGGCGATCCCCGGACGCGGGGTCGAAAACCAATACGGCGATCCTGACTTCATCCGCGGTGCCGCGATCCTGGGCGAGCGTGGGCTGACGCTGGACAGCTGGCATTACCACCATCAACACCAAGAGTTTCTGGACCTTGCCCGCGCGGTGCCGCACACCACGCTGATCCTTGACCACTTCGGCACACCCTTGGGCGTTGGCCGGTTCGAAGGCAAACGCGACGATATCTTTGCCGCGTGGAAAGACCATATGTCAGAGTTGGCGGAATGCCCCAATGTGATGGCCAAGCTGGGCGGGCTTTGCATGCCCGACAATGGGTATGGCTACATGCATCGCGACCTGCCACCGTCCTCGGACGAGATCGTAGAGACGCAGGGCAAATGGTACGCGCATATGCTGGATGTCTTCGGCCCCGAACGCTGCATGTTCGAAAGCAACTTTCCCGTGGATCGCACGGCGGTCAGCTATGTGGTGATCTGGAATGCGTTCAAGAAGATGTCAGCGCATCTGGACGACGCGGCGCAAGCGGCGCTTTTTTCTGGCACTGCGCGGCGCGTCTATGGGCTGCCGCCCGCGTGACGCGGACGGCAGATTTTTACGTTAGGCGAATTTGAAAAAGCACAGTTTGTTGCCATCAAGGTCGCGGACATAGGCCCCGTAGAACCGGTCCGGCACCCTTTGCCCCGGCGCGCCCTCGTCTGTCGCACCAAGCGAGATCGCCTTGGCGTAGATCTCGTCCACTTCCTCTTTGCTGTCGGCGGTAAAAGCGACCATCACCCCGTTGCCGGGGGTGGGGGCCTCTTTGTTGTAGGGTTCGCAGACCGAAATCATGGGCGTGCCGCCACCGGTGCCGATCATGGCGATCCGGCCGCTGTCGATCAGCACCTTGGCACCCTTGCTTTCGAACAGGTCGCAATAGAACTGCTTGGCCCGCGCCATGTCGCTGGTGCCCACGGTGGTATAGCCGATCACGATACATTCCCCTGCGGGTTTCTGCGGTCGCCATACATCCGGTGCAGCTTGCGCATGCCCCCGATCCAGCGATCGTAGTTCTCGGTTTTCTTGCGCATATATTCCAGCACTTGCGGGTGGGGTAGCACAAGGAACGTCTCGTTGCGGATGGTTTCCAGACAGGCTTCGGCCACGGGTTCCGCTTCCAGCAGACCGTCGAGTGCGGCGACAGAATCCTCGTGACCGCGGGTCATCTCGCTGCGGACAGCCTGAGGGCAGAGCACCGACACCTTGATCCCGTCATCACCATGAGACATCGCCAGCCATTCGGCCACAGCAACAGCCGCGTGTTTGGTCACGCCGTAAGGCGCGCAGCCGACCTGGTTCAGCAGACCTGCCGCCGACGCGGTGTTCAGCAGATAGCCGCCCCCGCGTTCGGTCATGCGCGGCACCAGATGACGGGCCGCCCAGACGTGGGCCATCACATTGATGTCCCAGATGCGCTGCCAGTCTTCGTTCGGCACTTCCATGCCGCCCGCAATCAATATGCCCGCGTTAGAGCAGAACAGATCAATCGGGCCGATGTCGTTTTCCACGGCATCGATCATATCCGCGATCTCTTGCTCGACACCGACATTCACACCGAAAGCCACGCCGTCGATCTCATCGGCAACCGCCTGCGCGCCCTCTTTGTTGAGGTCGACACAGACGACTTTCTTGGCCCCTTCCGCGGCAAAGCGGATGGCCATCGCCTTGCCGATGCCGCTTGCGGCACCGGTGATGACGATGATTTTATCCTTCAGTTCCATAGCAGCCCCTTACGTCCACATGTTCGACCCGCCACAAACGGTCAGCGCCTGACCGGTCATGTAGCGGCTTGCATCAGAGGCGAGGAACACGGCGAGCCCCGCGAAATCCTCTGCCTCGCCAAGACGGCGCAGCGGAATCTCGTTCTTGATGCGTTTCTCGACATCAGGATTGTCCCACAGCTCGCGCGCGAATTCGGTTTTCACCAGACCCGGACAGATCGCGTTGAACCGCAGACCCTTGGGCCCGAATTCAGCCGCAAGGTTGCGCACAAGGCCGATCAGCGCCAGCTTGGACATGCCATAGGTGCCCAGCATGACCGACGGTTTGAACGCCCCGATGGACGAGGTGAACGCCATCGACCCGGCGCCTTTCTCGATCATATCGGGGGCCACCATCTGTGCCAGCCAAAGATTGGACAGCACATTGGCGTTCATCGTCTTTTCATAGGCATCATCTGGGATCTCGGACGTGGGCCCATAGTAGGGGTTCACGCCCGCGTTGCCGATCACGATGTCGATCTTGCCTGCCAGCTTGTGGGTCTCGTCCACCAGCGCTTGCAGCTGCTCTTTATAACCAACGTTGCAGGCGACGCCGAACGCTTTGCCCTTGCCAAGCGCGTTGATCTCGGCGGCGGCGGCGTCCAGCTGGTCTTGCTTGCGGGCCGAGATGACGACTGTCGCGCCATGCTCGGCCAGACCCTTGGCCATCGCCAGCCCCATGCCCTTGGAGGCGCCGGTCAACAGCGCCACCTTTCCGGTCAGGTCAAACAGGGTCATACGCCACCTCGCGTACGGCCTGTGGCGATCTCTTCACGGGCGCGCGATGTGCGCAGGTTGGATTCCTGATAATCCTTGACCTCGGCGCGGGCGATCACGTGGTGGTGGACCTCATCAGGGCCGTCCGCATAGCGCAGCGTGCGCTGCGAGGTGTACATGCCCGACAGCGGCGACCACTGCGAAATACCTGTCGCACCATGCACCTGCATCGCCTGATCGATGATGTTGCAGACTTTTTCCGGCACCATCGCCTTGATCATGCTGACCCAGATGCGAGCCTCTTTGTTGCCCAGAACATCCATCGCCTTGGCGGCTTTCAGAACCATCAGGCGCATGGCTTCAATCTCGATCTTGGCGCGAGAGATCGTTTCCATGTTCTTGCCCAGATCGATGATTTTCTTGCCAAAGGCTTCACGGCTCAGCCCGCGTTCGATCATCAGGTCCAGCGCCTTTTCCGCCGCCCCGATGGAGCGCATGCAGTGGTGGATACGGC
>NZ_DGMH01000052.1:35739-35903 GCF_002388305.1 Sulfitobacter sp. UBA4523 | reverse complement strand
TGCATGTGACCGTGCGGCGCGTCGTCGTGACCAAAGACATGCATCGGGCCGACAATTTCAACACCGGGGGTGTCGATCGGCACAAGGATTTGCGACTGCTGACGGAAAGGTTCGGCATCTGGCGACGTCTTGACCATGGTAATCATGATCTTGCAGCGCGGATC
>NZ_DGMH01000052.1:35311-35513 GCF_002388305.1 Sulfitobacter sp. UBA4523 | reverse complement strand
ATATAGTATTTCTCGCCGTTGATGACCCATTCACCGTTTTCCAGCACGGCAGAGGTAGAGATATTCTTGGCATCCGAAGACGCCATATCGGGTTCGGTCATCGCGAAGGCCGACCGGATTTCACCGGCCAACAGCGGCTTGAGCCACTTTTCTTTCTGCTCTGGCGTCCCGATCCGTTCCAGCACTTCCATGTTGCCGGTGT
>NZ_DGMH01000052.1:29110-35163 GCF_002388305.1 Sulfitobacter sp. UBA4523 | reverse complement strand
AGCACTTCCATGTTGCCGGTGTCGGGCGCGGAACAGTTCAGCGATTCAGAGGCCAGCGGGCTTTTGCCAAGCTCGGCCGCGATATAGGCGTAATCGAGGTTCGACAGACCTTCACCGGTTTCGGCATTGGGCAAAAAGAAATTCCACAACCCATTTTCACGGGCCTTTTTCTTGGCGGTTTCCAGCAGCTCCAACTGGCCGGGCGCGTGTGACCAGCGGTCGGCACGACCTTCGCCAAGGCGGAAATACTCGTCGGTGATCGGATCGACATTTTCGCGGATGTGTTTGATGACGGCGGCCAACAGCGGCTTGGCCTTCTCGGACATCTCGAGATTATTCATTCCGGCCATAGCTTCGTTATGTGACATAGAGTGCCTCCTGGCAGTTGGTTCGATTATTTATTGACCCAGTTGGGTTTGCGTTTTTCGACAAAGGCGTTCACGCCTTCCTTGAAATCTTCGGTTTTGCTGAGGTCCGCGATCACCTCGCGCGAATAGGCGATGCTGTCTTGCATCCCGTCGCGCTTGTACATGTCGTTCAGGACGCGTTTCGTGGCCTTGACCGCCGACGGCGACACGGCGCACAGCTCTTCGGCCTTTTCCATCGCTTTCGCCATCAGCTGGTCGGCAGGGTAGACCGCGTTGACGCAGCCCATCGACAGCGCCTCATCGGCCATGATGGTGCGGCCGGTGAACATCATCTCTTGCGCGGCAAGCCGTCCGATATAGCGCGACAGGCGCTGCACGCCGGAAGCCGCGGCGAAGAAGCCGACCTTGACCTCGGGCAGGGCGAATTTCGCCTGATCGGAGGCGAGGATAATGTCGCACGACAGCGCGGTTTCAAATCCGCCGCCCATGGCGAAACCGTTGACGGCTGCGACGATGGGCTTTTCCAGATCAAAACGCGAGGACAGACCGGCAAAGCCGCTGGCGGGCATTGTCGCCTTTGACCCGCCCGCAGCCGTGGCTTTCAGGTCGTTCCCCGCGGAGAACGCCTTGTCCCCCGCGCCAGTCAGAACCGCGACCCAAAGATCCTGATCCGCTGCAAAAGCGCCCCAGCAATCGGCCATTTCATTATGCATGTCGACGTGCACGGCATTGTACACCTCGGGGCGGTTCATGGTCACAACAAGGATGTGACCCTTCTTTTCGGTGGTGATATATTGATAGCTCATACCTTCAGCCCTCCGGTGTCAATTTCAGTGAATTTCCCGCCATTCTTGGCCAGGTCGCGCAGCAGCTCAGCGGGCGCGAATTCGGGGTCTTCGGCGCCCAGCTTTTCCATCACGTCCAGCACGGCCTGCGCACCGACCATATCGCCATAGAACATCGGGCCGCCCTTA
The DNA here is from genome assembly GCF_002388305.1 of Sulfitobacter sp. UBA4523. NCBI lineage: Bacteria > Pseudomonadati > Pseudomonadota > Alphaproteobacteria > Rhodobacterales > Roseobacteraceae > Sulfitobacter > Sulfitobacter sp. UBA4523. Next base: position 33,821 of record NZ_DGMH01000052.1, on the reverse strand, counting down.
TCGGCGGGCCAGCCATAGCCGTTCAGCCAGACCACATCGATGTCAGAGGGACGCTGCGCCTTGTTTTCCTCAAGGATTTTGACCGCTTCGTTGATCATCGGGTAGATGCAGATCTCGATGATCTCTTCCTGCGACATCTGGTTGGCCTCGGCACCGGTGATGTCCTTGATCACACCGGCAACCACATCCGACGGGATCGGGCGGCGGGATTCATCATAGTCGTAGAAACCCGCTTGGGTCTTCTGGCCGCGACGGTCCATTTCACACAGCGCATCGCGGATCGGGTTTTCGGTCTTGGCCCCTTTGGACCAGCCGATATCCAGACCGGCCAGATCGGACATCTGGAACGGCCCCATCTTGAAGCCAAAGGCGTTCAGCGCGGCGTCCACATCCCACGGCATCAAGCCCTGTTGCAGCAGCTTGTTGGCCTGTTTCTGGCGCGCGAACAAAATGCGGTTGCCGACAAAACCGGGGCAAACGCCGACGAGTACAGCGATCTTGTTGATCTTGGCTGCCAGATCCATCGAGGTCGCGACCACATCATCGGCAGTATGTTTCGCGCGCACGATTTCGAGCAGTTTCATCACGTTGGCAGGCGAGAAAAAGTGTAGCCCGATTACGTCTTCGGGGCGCTTGGTCATCGCCGCGATTTCGTCGATGTTCAACGCCGAGGTGTTCGTCGCAAGGATCGCGCCCGGTTTCATCACGCGGTCCAGCTCGGTGAAAATCTTGCGCTTCAGCTCCATGTCTTCGAACACGGCTTCGATCACCAGATCACACTCGGCCAAGGCCGCCAGTTCCAGCTTGCCGTCAAAGCGATCCATCCGCGCTTCGACTTCTTCTTGCGGGAAACGGCCCTTGTCGGCGCTGCGCTGGTAGTTGCCGCGCACGACCTTCAACCCGCGGTCCAGCGCTTCTTGCGTAGTCTCGACGATGGTGACGGGGATGCCCGCGGTGGCAAAGTTCATCGCGATGCCGCCGCCCATCGTACCCGCGCCGATGATGCCTACGGATTTGATCTCGCGCTGTTTGGTGTTGGCGGGCAGGTCAGGGACCTCCCATGCGGCTTTGCCGGCAGCACCGATATAGGCACCAATTTCTGCGTCGGTTGGGGTGTTCATAGTCTTCCTTTCTTCCGGCCCGGTTGGTGGGCCTTATGTGTCCAGACAGGCCGCGCGGATCGCACGGCGGTCAATCTTGTCGGTGGCACCACGGGTCAAAGGACCGTCCTGGCACCACAGTTTTTCGGGTATCTTGAATTTGGCCAGCCGCCCGTCGAGGTGCGCCGCCATATCGGCTTGCGTCAAAGGCTTGCCATCGCGGGTCTGTACAGAGGCCCCGACGACTTCGCCCAAGCGCGGGTCCGGTACGGAAAACGCGCAAGCCTCGATCACATCGGGATGCGTGTGCAGCGCGCCCTCGACATCCAGACACGCGATGTTTTCGCCGCCCCGGATGATGATGTTCTTCTTGCGATCAAGGATGGTGATATAGCCTTCGGCGTCGATCACACCCAGATCACCGGTGCGCAGCCAGCCGTCTTGCATCGTCTCTTCGGTGGCTTCCGGCTTGTTGAGGTAGCAGCGCATATTGGCGGGGCTTTTGACGGTAATCTCGCCCAATTCGCCCTGCGGGACATCGTTGCCCTTGTCATCCAGAAAGCGGATGTCTTGCAGCGGCGGATGCAGCTTGCCCGCGGCGTCGGGACGTTTGTTGTATTCCTCGCCCACCATGCCGATGCCAAGCGCGTTCGTCTCGGTCATTCCCCAGCCTGTCGCGATATCGGCGGCGGGGAACTGGTTTTTCAACTGCGCGACCTGCGCCGCAGGGCGTTTCGCCCCGCCTGCGCCAAGCCAGGTGAGCGTCGGCAGGGTTTCCCCCATACGCTTTGCGGCTTCCAGCAGGTCGGCAGATTGCGTCGGCACGCCGAGAAAACGGGTCACGCCCTCGCGGTTGATCACGCGCACCGCTTCTTCCGCGTCCCACTTGTGCAACAAGGAAATCTTGGCACCAGCGGGCAGGCTAAGCAGAAACAGCGGATGCGTCGCGGTGACGTGGAACAGCGGCGTGACGATCAACCCCGACGGGCGCGGCGCGGGCGGTGCGCCGGGTTCAGGGGGGGTGACCAGCGGCGCGGCGACGGCTTGTAACAGCCAGCTGAACACCGCGCTAAGCGCGCCACGGTGGGTCTGCACCACCCCTTTCGGCTTGCCCGTCGTGCCAGAGGAATACATCACCGCAAAGTCATCGTCCGTGTCCAGATCGACCCCTTCGGGCGGCGTTTCGGCCATGCCCTGCATCAGCACCGACAGCTTGTGCGGGCCCATTTCCTCTGCATCGCGCACGCCGATGAGACGCAGGCCCAGATCATCCTCGAGCGGTTTCATCCGTTCAAAACGGGGGCCATCGGCAAAGACCGTCTTGGCCCCGCTGTCTTGCAACGCATAGTCAAGCTCTTCGGTGGTCCACCACGCATTGACGAACACCACCACAGCACCCGCTGACGCGACCGCCAGCGTGAGCATCAGCAGTTCGGGATAGTTGCGCATCGCGATGCCGACACGGTCGCCGGTCTTGATCCCCAGCGTGTCGCGCAGCCCGTTGGCAATGCGGTTCACATCGGCGGTGAACGCATCATAGGTCCAGCGTTCATCCTGATAGACCAGAAACTCTGCCGCGCCATTGCCCTGGATTTCGCGGCTCGCCTGGATCAGCCCGCCCAGGGTTTTCGGGATATTCTTGAATGTTTTATAGGTGACGCCACGGATATTACTTTCGGTTACTTCGAACGTCGGGTTCGTTGAAACCACGTGGCGAATGGCTTCTTCGGGGGTCATTGCGGTCATATGCACCCGCCCGCAGACAGCATAGATACAGATAGTGTGGCCATTTCGTCCTCCCTTATCGAGCCTGTTGCCGGACACTCCTCCACGATTGTCCGCGACTCTGATTTCTGCAGCCTAAGCGCTAAAATTCAAACTGCCAATACCGCATGATGGAACGATGTTCCGCAATCTGACGTTTGACAGGATTTTACGCGCACCAAGGCCCTCCGCACGTGCGGCCCCATATCTCGGCGAAAATTGACCATGAATATAAAGGTAAGGAAAGCCCTACTTTCCCCGAAACCGGGGAAAGCGGCCAACGGCACCTGCGATGTCATTGAAACATCGCGTCACTTGCGGGGCGGCAGATCCCCCGCCGCAGCCGCTTGTGCCGGCGTTCAGGCGCCGACGGTGCCGCAAATCAGCTCGGGGAGCCGCGTGGCAGGGGGCGTATTCCGGCTGCGCAGGCTGCGTACCACGCCATCAATCACCGTCATGCCAACACCGGGGAGATTTCCCAGTTGCACCGATTCAAGCATATTTTTGCCGGGCGCATGCTGCGCCTGATCCATCAGGACGAAATCGGCGCATTTGCCGACCTCGATCAATCCGGTGTCCAGCTTGCGTTGCCGTGCGGTGTTGCCGTTGGCAAAGCAAAAGGCGACCTCGGCAGGTACATCGCCAAGCGACGACAGCATCGCAACCATGCGCATGATCCCCAAAGGCTGCACGCCAGATCCCGCCGGACCGTCGGTGCCAAGGATCAACTGATCAAGCTTGCCCAACTCGCGCGCTGTGTTCAGCGTCAGCAAGGCGGCGCGTTCGTTCCCGTTGTGCACGATTTCAAGCGCAGCCTTGCAGCCTTCGCACAGGCAGATGATCTGATCGTCGGGCAGGGCAGAATGCCCGCCGTTGATATGCCCGACCACATCCGTTCCGGTTTCAAGCACCATATCCGCATCGATCAACCCTGATCCGGGGATCGACGGGCCGCCGGTGTGGATCGTGCTTTGCATGCCGTACTTGCGTGCCCATCCGACCATCTGCGCGGCGGTCTTGCCGTCCTTGACCGTGCCCAGTCCGACCTCGCCCAGCAGGGTCACGCCAGCCTTGGCCATCTCGGCAAAGTCTTCTTCGACCATGCCCTGTTCAATCACCGGCGCACCCGCGTGGACCTTCACGCCCGAGGGGCGGAAGTTTTCGTACCAACGCTGCGACGCGATCGCCATCGCCTTGAGGCCGACGATATCCTTAGGGCGCCCCGGCATATGCACTTCGCCGGCAGAGATCAGCGTGGTCACCCCGCCGTGCAACGTTGAATCGATCCACCCCAACTGCTGCTGGCGCGGGGTATAGTCGCCCACCACCGGGTGCACATGGCTGTCGATCAACCCCGGTGCCAGCGTCGCGCCATGGGCGTCGACTTCTGTCGTGGCCCCGTCGCAATCCATATCCTTGGCATAGCCCCATTCCGTTATCTTTCCGTCCATCGCGATCAGGCAATCCCCGTCGGCAATGGGGTCTTCCATCTTTCCGGTCAGGATCATCCCGATGTTCCGGATCACGAGTTTTGCAGAGGTGTCTGACATGGGGCACGCCTTTCAAGCAGCATCAGTTTCATTTGAACGCTAACAGAAAAATGCGGCCGATCAAGATGAAACACTTGACAGATAATCATTCGCATACAAACAATAATACATCCGCAGCCGATAAGGACTTTCCATGGACGCCGCTTCTCTCTCTCGCCCCAGCTTCCCGATCCCCGCCGGGGTCTTTGCCGAAACGGTGACGCAGGTGCAGCATTATACCGACAGCCTGTTCCGCTTCCGCATCACCCGCGACCCGTCCTTCCGCTTCCGGTCGGGGGAGTTCGTGATGATCGGGCT
>NZ_DGMH01000052.1:28387-28965 GCF_002388305.1 Sulfitobacter sp. UBA4523 | reverse complement strand
GCCTATTCCATCGCGTCGCCGTCGTGGGACGAGGGGGTCGAGTTCTATTCTATCAAGGTGCCGGACGGGCCGCTGACGCAGCACCTGCAAAAGCTCAAGGTCGGTGATACCGTGCTGATGCGCCGCAAGCCAACGGGGACGTTGGTGAATGACGCCTTGCTACCCGGTAAACGGCTGTGGATGTTCGCCACGGGGACCGGTATCGCGCCTTTCGCGTCGGTCATCCGTGACCCCGAGACGTATGAGAAGTTTGACGATCTGATCCTGTGCCACACCTGTCGCACCGCCAAAGAGCTGACCTATGGCCGTGATCTGGTCGCCAGCCTCAAGGCCGATCCGCTGGTGGGTGAATTGGCGCAAAGGCTGACCCTATACGACACGCTGACCCGCGCGCCGTGGCCACGCGAAGGGCGGCAAACCGACCTGATGGCGTCGGGCAAGATGTTCCGCGATTTGGACGTGCCGCCGATCTCTCCTGATCGCGACCGTGCGATGATCTGCGGGTCGATGGCCATGTTGAACGACACCAAGGCCGCGCTCGAATCCTTCGGACTAGTGGAGGGGGCAAATAACCGTCC
>NZ_DGMH01000052.1:18979-28309 GCF_002388305.1 Sulfitobacter sp. UBA4523 | reverse complement strand
GGGCAAATAACCGTCCTGCCAGTTTTGTGGTCGAAAAAGCCTTTGTCGGCTGACGACATGCGAATTGATTTGACACGAAGGCACCCGACGCACTTCTATTCGTATACCAACAAGTTTTACGCCCGCAGCAAAAGGTGACCCGATGAGCTACCTGACCGCGACGACATTGGATCAAGCGCTAACCACATTGGCCGCGGGGCCGGTGTCGATCATCGCGGGGGGGACCGATTGGTTCCCCGCACGCGGCGACCGTCCGGTGACGGGCGACCTGTTGGATATCACCCGCTTGCCAGAGCTGCGCGGCATCAGCCAAACAGACCAAGGCTGGCGTATCGGGGCGGCGACCACATGGACAGACATCATCCGCGCTGATCTGCCCGCCGCTTTCGACGGGCTCAAGCTGGCGGCGCGCGAGGTCGGGTCGATCCAGATCCAGAACGCAGGCACCATCGCGGGGAATCTGTGCAACGCTTCTCCTGCCGCCGACGGGGTGCCGCCGCTGCTGACCCTGAATGCCGAGGTAGAGCTTTGCAGCGCAAACGGGTCGCGCGTGCTGCCCTTGTCGCAGTTCCTGCAAGGCGTGCGCCAGACCGACCGCGCCCAGAACGAGCTTGTCACCGCTATCCACATCCCCGCGCCCCCGGCTGATAGTCACAGCAGCTTTGTCAAACTCGGTGCGCGGAAGTATCTGGTGATCTCGATCTGCATGGTCGCGGTGCTGGCAAAGATCGAGAGCGGCAGGCTCACCGATATCCGCATCGCCATCGGCGCCGCATCCCCCGTCGCGCAGCGGCTCACCGCGCTTGAGGATCAGCTTCGCGGTAGCGCCCTTGGCGATGTAGAAAACCGCATGACTGCTGATCTGGTGCAATCGCTAAGCCCCATTACGGATGCGCGCGCCAGTGCCGACTACCGCCTTGCCGCCAGCGTCCCTTTGGTCCGCCGCGCTGTGACGCGCGCCTTGAAAGGGGCCCTGTGATGGATAGGCCGACCACGACAGAAGTGACCTCTTTCACCCTGAACGGGAGTATCGCGCAGGTTGAACCGCTGCCCGGTGAACGCTTGTCTTACGCGCTGCGCGAGCGGCTGGACCGCAAGGATGTAAAGATCGGCTGCAACGCGGGCGATTGCGGGGCCTGCACTGTGCTGGTCGATGGCGCGCCGGTCTGCGCCTGCCTGATGCCCGTGCAGCAGGCGGTGGGGCGGCAAGTGGAGACGCTGGCGGGGCTGGTGAAAACCGACCACGACGCGCAGGCGTTGATGCAAAGCTTTCAGCACCATCAGGCCGCGCAATGCGGGATTTGCACACCGGGGATGATGGTCTCTGCCGTGGCGCTGTTGCGCGAGGTGCCGCAGCCGAGCGCGGCGCAGGTGCAGGACGCCCTTGGCGGCGTGCTGTGTCGCTGTACCGGCTATCGCAAGATCATCGACGCGGTGGTCGGGGCCCATGCTGCCGACGGGCTGCCTGTCGCCTCTACCGCGCTTGGTCAACCTGCGCGGCGGCTGGACGGGCAGGCCAAAGTCGACGGGTCAGAGGCGTTTGGCGATGACGTTGCCCCAGCCGGTGCTTTGGTCGCGCGGGTCATCCGCGCGCCCCATGCCTCGGCCGGATTTACCTTCGGCGATCTTGAGGCATGGCGCAACGCGCAGCCCGGGATCCATTGCATCCTGACCGCAGATGACGTGCCCGGCCTCAACGCCTTTGGCGTGATCCCGGGCTTCATCGACCAGCCGGTTTTCGCTGTGAACCACATCCGGTTCCGGGGGGAGGCGGTTGCTTGCGTTGTAGGAGAGGCGGAGGCGATGATCGCCCTTGATCTGGAAAGCTTCCCTGTCCGTTGGTCGCCACAAACTGCGCTTGCCGATACCGATGCCGCGACCGCCCCCGACGCGCCACAGCTGTTCGAGGACCGCAAAGGCAACATCATGTGCGGCGGCTTCGTGCAATGCGGCGATGTGGAGGCCGCACTGGACGCCGCCGACGTCACGGTCGAGGCGCAGTATACCACCAGTTTTGTCGAACATGGCTATATCGAGCCAGAGGCAGGCTTTGCCCAAGTGATCGACGGGCGCATCCATGTGCATGCCTGCACCCAGGCACCGGGTATGGACCGCGAAGCACTGGCCGCGATCCTTGACCGTCCCATGGCCGACATCCGCATTGTGCCGACGGCGGTCGGGGGCGGTTTCGGGTCCAAGATCGACCTGTCGTTGCAGCCCTTCATCGCGCTTGCCGCGCTCAAGACGGCGCGGCCCGTGCGCATGACCTATGCGCGCGCCGAGACGATGCAATCGACCACCAAACGCCACCCCGCGCAGATCACGATCAAGGTCGGGGCCAAGGCGGATGGGACGCTGTCGGGGCTGCGGTTCGACGGGGATTTCAACACCGGTGCTTATGCAAGCTGGGGTCCGACGGTCGCCAATCGCGTGCCGGTGCATGCCTCTGGCCCCTACCACCTCCCTGATTATCGCGCACGTAGCCGTGCCGTGCATACCCATTGCCCCCCCGCGGGTGCCTTCCGCGGCTTCGGCGTGCCGCAATCGGCGATTGCACAAGAAACCGCCTTTGACCTGCTGGCCGAAAAGCTGGGGCTTGATCCGCTTGAATTCCGTTTGAAGAACGCGCTGGCGGATGGGGTGCCCACGGTCTGCGGGCAGGTGTTCGATCAGGGCGTCGGCATCGCCCCCTGCCTAGAGGCGCTGCGCCCCGCGTGGGAGGAAGCGAAAGCCGAATGCGCCCGGTTCAATGCAAAGGATGACACGGTGAAACGCGGTGTCGGGATCGCGGGGGCGTGGTACGGCTGCGGCAATACCTCGCTGCCGAACCCGTCGACCATTCTGGCGGGCGTGCGGGCGGATGGCACGGTTGTGCTGCACCAAGGCGCGATGGACATCGGGCAGGGGGCCTATACGGTGATCCCGCAAATCTTTGCCCAAGCGCTTGGGCTGTCTGTCGAGGGGATCAAGATCCTAGGGGGTGACACCGATATCACGCCGGACGCGGGCAAAACCTCTGCCTCGCGGCAGACCTTTGTGTCGGGCAATGCCGCGTTGAGGACCGGAGAGGCGCTGCGGGCGCAGATCCTGCGGCAGGTCAATGCGGGCCCCGCCGCACAGATCGGCTGCCAAGACGGGCAGCTCACGGTGACCGACGGCGGGCGCACGCAGCGCCTTGATCTGACGCGGCTGCCGGTCGATGCGCAGGGCTATGTGCTGCAGGCGCAAGAAAGCTATGATCCGCCGGTCAAACCACTGGATGAAAACGGGCAGGGCGTACCCTATGCGCAGTTCGGCTATGCCGCGCATCTGGTGGTGGTCGAGGTGGATATCGCCCTTGGCCTTTGCCGCCCGCTGCGCTTTGTCGCCGCTCATGACGTGGGCCGCGCAATCAACCCCTTGTTGGTCGAGGGGCAGGTACAGGGCGGCATTGCCCAAGGGCTTGGTATGGCGCTGATGGAGGAGTATATCCCCGGGCGCACCGAGAACCTGCATGACTATCTGGTGCCGACCATCGGCGACGTTCCCCCGATCGAGACGCTGATCCTGGAGGTGGCTGACGCCCACGGCCCCTACGGCGCGAAAGGCCTGGGGGAACATGTGCTGATCCCCACCGCCCCTGCGATCCTCAACGCTATCTACCATGCCACCGGTGCGCGCGTGACGCAGACACCGGCCACGCCGACGCGCCTGCGCGCCGCCCTGAAGGAGGCCGGACATGCCTGACGACCTGCGCGACCCCAAGCCCGTGAAAATCCGCTGCGATGCCTGCCCGGTGATGTGCTTCATCGCCGACGGCAAATCCGGTGCCTGCGACCGCTATGCCAACCACGCGGGCGAGCTGGTGCGGCTGGACCCGCTGACCGTGATCCAGTCGGGGGCCAAGGCCGTCGCTTTTCTGGATCAGGGCGACAACGCGCAAGATTGGGACGGCGACGTCATTCAGGGCGGGCGCGATTTCGTCACCGCCGTAGGGGCGGGGACCACCTATCCAGATTACAAACCCGCGCCCTTCATCGTCAGCCAAGAGGTCGAGGGCGTGGATATGATCACCGTCGTGACCGAGGGCATTTTTTCGTATTGCGGGGTCAAGGTGAAGATCGACACCGACCGCCACATCGGCGACGAGCGCGCCGTGGTGCGCGTTGACGGAGAGGCGATCGGCCATGTGATGACCTCGGAATACGGGTCCAAGATGCTGTCTTTGGGCGGGGTCGAGCATCTGACCGGCGGCTCCAAGAAAGAGGGTCGCGTGACCTGTGACGCGCTGCTGCGCCTATGTAACCGTGAACCGGTCGAGGTCACCATCGACGGCGGCGTCGCAATGGTGGTCGAGGCGGGCAAAGCGCCGATCATCAACGGTGTTCCGGAAAAGCTGATGCGCGTGGGCTGTGGGTCAGCGACCATCGGGATGTTCGCCAAACAATGGCACGGGCATGTGGACGAGGTCGTCGTTGTCGATGATCACATCACCGGCGTGCTGACAGAACACGAGGCGGGCAAGGGGCTGGATATGACCCCCTCTGGCATCCGCGTGAACGGACGGCGGTCAACGCCGGGGCGGTATTTTCAGGTGGCGGATCCCGGCACCGGATGGGGCGGCACCGATGTCGAAAACCCGCTGACCATCCTGCGTGACGCCGACCCGAAGCGTGCCTGGCCGGGGCTGCGGCTGCTGATGATCTCTACCACCGGAGAGCAATGGGCCTATTTCACGCTGGATGACGATCTGATCCCGCAACCCGCCAAGATCACGCCCGAGCTGCTGGTCGTCGCGGACCGCATCGCCGAGAATTGCGAACCCTCGCTTTGTTCGGTGCTATTCATGGGGGGGGCGGGGGGCAGCTTGCGTGCCGGCGTGACAGAGAACCCCGTGCGGCTGACGCGGTCGGTCAAGGAATCGCTGACTCATGTGTCCTGCGGCGGGGCCGAGGCCTATGTCTGGCCGGGAGGCGGGATTACCGTCATGGTGGATGTCATGGATATGCCCACGAACTCTTTCGGTTATGTACCCACGCCCGCGCTGGTCGCCCCGATCGAATTCACTCTGCGGCGCGAGGATTACGGCACGCTTGGCGGGCATATGGAGCATATCCAGCCCGTGCGTGATGTGGTCACCGATGATGTACGACGGGTGGCGCAGCAACTGCTGCAACCCGACCCGAACGCGCGGGAAAACTATGGCTGGTCGAAGGACGAGACATGACGGCACAGGCGGCTCTTCTCCCCGGTGGCAGGCTGCACCTGTCCCACGGCCCGATTGATCTGGTCATCGGGGCGGATGGCGCACGTGATCTGGCGTATCAGGCGGGTTTTGATCGCTTTGGCACGATCCTGTCCGAACTGACGGCAGAGCTGCCCCTGCTGCGCCGCCCTGTGGGCACCAAGCCAAAAGGCAAGATCGCCCGCGCCATGTACCGCGCCGCCTTGCCCCATGCCGACGGGCTGACCACGCCGATGATCTGCGTCGCCGGTGCCGTCGCGGCAGAGGTATTGTCGGCCATGGTGGATGCCGCCGATCTGACCCGCGCCTATGTGAACAACGGTGGCGATATCGCGCTGCATCTGACCGAGGGCGCGCGTTTTGACGTGGGCATCGCGGGGCTGGACGGGCGGTCGCTTGGCACCGTCACGATCCGCAGCAATGACCCCATTCGCGGCATCGCCACCAGCGGGCAGGGCGGGCGCAGCCACTCCTTGGGCATTGCCGACAGCGTCACCGTGCTGGCCCGATCCGCCGCGATGGCCGACGCGGCGGCGACGAGGCTGGGAAATGCCGTCGATCTGCCCGCCCATCCCGCGATCCGGCGTAGCCCCGCGAACCAGTTGCACGACGACAGTGACCTTGGTGCGGCACCGGTGGTGACCCATGTCGGGCCGCTCTCTCCTGCCGAGGTTAACCAAGCGCTTACCACCGGCGCGACAGCGGCGCAGGGTTTGCGCGACCGTGGCCTCATCTCTGGCACGGCGCTTTTTCTGCGCGACCAACATACTGTTATCGGCTTGCCCGAAACCCTGAAATCCCTAGTGAAAGCCCCCGAATATGCCTGAGGTTATGACCCGCAAAATTGTCACCAGCGTCGAAGAGATTTTCCACGAAGGCGGCCCCCGCGCCAATACGCCGCTGAAACGCGGGTCGGTCATGGCTGTGATCCAAAACCCCTATGCAGGCTCTTATATCGAGGACATCCAGCCCTTTATGGAAGACCTCAAACCGCTGGGAGTCGCGATGGCGCAAAAGCTGCTGGCGGCGCTCGGGGTCGAGGCGGCACAGATCGAAGGCTACGGTAAAGGCAGCATCGTCGGCACGGGCGGAGAGTTGGAGCACGGTGCGCTCTGGCACGCCCCCGGCGGCTATGCGATGCGCGATGTATTGGGCGGATCGAAGGCGATTGTGCCGTCGACGAAAAAGGTCGGCGCGGCGGGGGTGCGGCTGGATGTGCCTGTGACCCATGTCGATGCCTCTTATGTCCGCAGCCATTTCGATTCAATCGAGGTCGGCCTGAATGACAGCCCCCGCGCCGATGAAATGGCGGTGATCCTTGTGATGACCACAGGGGCACGGATCCACAACCGCGCGGGCGGGTTGGATGCAAAGGAAATCGAAGGAAAGGATGGCCTGAGATGAGCGCCGACATTCGCAAAATCGCCACTTGGGTCGAAGAGACTCACCGCGAGATCGGGCAGCAGATATCGCCGCCCACGCGCAAGGCCGTAGCTGTAGCCGTGATCAAAAACCCCTTTGCAGGCTCTTATACCCAGGACCTGACCCCGCTGATGGACATCGGCGCAGAGCTGGGGGGATTGCTGGGCGATAAATGTGTTGCGGCCCTTGGGATCACCCCCGCGCAGGCCGAAAGCTATGGCAAGGCCGCGATGGTGGGCGAGGGCGGAGAGCTGGAACATGCCGCCGCCATCCTGCACCCGAAACTGGGCGCACCGCTGCGGGTCGCGGTTGAAAAGGGGGCCGCACTGGTGCCGTCGTCGAAAAAGATGGGCGGGCCGGGGCAGGTGCTTGACGTGCCTTTGGGGCACAAGGACGCCGCCTATGTGCGCAGCCATTTCGACGGGATCGAGGTGCGGTTGAACGATGCGCCGCGTGCGGGCGAGATACTGGTGGCCGTGGCTGTCACAGATTCCGGGCGCCCCTTGCCCCGTGTCGGCGGGCTGACCCATGCCGCGGCCGAAGGAAAAGACGGCCTGCGTTAGAGCCTATAGTTTCTCGAGCAGGGCCAGTAGCCGGTCCACTTCGCGCGGGGTGAGGTTGCCGACCGTCTCGGCCGAGATTTCCTGCGCGGTGGCAATCGCCTTGGCGGTCACCGCGATGCCTTCGTCGGTCAGCGAAATCTCCAGCCGCCGCATGTCGGTCTTTGACGGGGTGGAATGGACCAGCCCCTTTTTGCGCAACCGGTCGATCACGCCTTTGGTGGTCGCCGCGTCCATCCCGACCAGACGCCCCAGATGGTTCTGGCTGATCCGCGCCTCGTCGCGCAGCTTGGCCAGCACGGCGAATTGTGTTGGCGTGATATCCGGCATCCTCCGGTTAAAGATCTCAAGGTGGCGCTGGTTCGCGAGGCGCAGCTTGAACCCGATCTGTTGTTCCAACGCATAGTCTGCGGTCAGGGTCAGGTCTTGTGTGGTTTCAACCAAGGTTCTTATCCAGTGCTCTTGGGTCAATGCATATAGATTAGGCACTATCATCCCACGGTTTCCATCTGGGGTCTATATCAGATGGGGCGCAAGAAATTGTTTGACAGCTAACAATTTTTTGGTCCTTCATGAAGCTGTGCAGAGCAAGGAGTGAACCGATGTCCTTTGTCAGAAACGCTTGGTACGTTGCGGGTTGGTCTACCGACTTTGGCGATGAGCTGGTGCCGCTGACATTGCTTGCGCAGAACCTAGTAGCCTACCGCACCAGCGATGGCCAGATCGCCGTGCTCGAAGATCGCTGCCCGCACCGGCTGCTGCCGCTGTCCAAGGGCAAGCGCATCGGCGACACCATCCAATGCGGCTATCACGGTATGACCTTTGGCGCGGACGGTGCCTGTGTGCGGGTGCCGGGGCAATCGAACCTGCCCAAATCCGCCTATGTCGACAGCTATCCGGTGCTGGAACGCTACGGCATTGTGTTCATCTGGATGGGCGACGCCGACAAGGCCGACCCCGCGCTTGCTTTCGATATGCCGGAATTGGGGCAAGAGGGCTGGCATGTCCACCACGGGGACAAGCTGCATATCCGCGCAAATTACCTCAACGTTGCCGAAAACCTTGTTGATCCGGCGCATGTGAGCTTTGTCCATCCGACGACATTGGGCAATGCGGCCTCTGAAAATGTACCCGTGCATGTCAAAACCGCAGACGAGGTGATCGTGGCATGGCGCTGGATCAGAGACGCGGAACCCATCGGCTTTTTCAAGGCATTCGGCGGCTTTAGCGGCAATGTGGACCGCTGGCATTATTACTATCTGCACATGCCCTCGACCGCCGTGATTGACTTTGGGTCGTCTGATGCAAAGCTTGAACTTCCCGAAGATCAGCGCAACAAAGGCGTGCGTATCTTTGCGCTCCATTTCGTCACACCCGTGACAGAGGACTATACGATCGACCACTGGATGCACCTGCGCAACACCGCCCTTGGCGATGACGCCGCGTCGGACCAAATGGACGCGATGTTCCGCGTAGCATTTGCCGAGGACAAGGCGATTTTGGAAGCCGTCCACCAAGAAGAACAACGCCCCCAAAAACGCAAACCCATCCGCATCGCTATCGACAAAGCGCCCAACGTCTACCGCAAACGTATCCGCGACCGGATCGAGGCAGAGGCGACGGACGATTTGGGCGACCCCGTCGCACCGGTCTTTGTCCAGCATGATTGATCCATAAAAAGCAAAGCCGCAGCAGACGGCACACCCCAACACGAGAGGACCATCACATGAACAGAAAGACATTCCTGAACAGCGTCATAGGGGCCTTTGCCCTTGGCGTCACCGGCTTTGCCGCATCGGCGCAGTCAGGCGACTCGATCAAAGTCGGAGAGATCAACCACTACAAACGTCTCGCCGCCTTTGCCGAGCCGTATAAACAGGGCATCGAACTGGCGCTTGAGGAAATCAACGCCGATGGCGGTGTGCTGGACCGCCCGCTCGAATTCATCTTCCGCGACGATCAGGGCGACCCCGGTGAAGCGATCAAAATCGCCGAAGAGCTGATGACCAGCGAAGGCACCGTGATGATCACCGGTTCGATCCTGTCGAACGTCGGTCTGGCGATCTCCTCGGTCGCGGCGGAAAAGGGCTGGGTGTACCTCGCCGCCGAACCGCTGGCCGATGG
>NZ_DGMH01000052.1:8155-18921 GCF_002388305.1 Sulfitobacter sp. UBA4523 | reverse complement strand
CCGCCGAACCGCTGGCCGATGCGCTGACCTGGAGCCAAGGCAACCCCTGGACCTTTCGCCTGCGGACCTCGACCTATATGCAGGCCGCAATGCTGGCCGAACAGGCCGCCAAAACCGATGCCGTGAAATACGCGACCATCGCGCCCAACTACGCCTATGGCAAAGACGCGGTGGCCGCCTTTAAGGAAGTGCTGACCGAACTGAAGCCCGAGGTCGAATTCGTCGGAGAGCAATGGCCCGCCCTGTTCAAGATCGACGCCGGTGCCGAGGTTCAGGCGCTGGAGCGGTCCAAGCCGGACGCGATCTATAACGTGACCTTCGGCCCCGACCTTGCCAAGTTCGTCCGCGAAGGCACCACTCGTGGTCTGTTCGACGGGCGCACGGTCTACGGCCTGCTTTCGGGCGAACCGGAGTACCTTGAACCGCTGGCCGACGAAGCCCCCGAAGGCTGGGTTGTGACCGGTTATCCTTGGTATGACTTCTCGGATGAAGACGGCGCGAACAAGCCTTTCGTTGATGCCTATCAGGCGAAATTCGACGAAACGCCAAAGCTCGGGTCTCTCGTCGGGTATATGACCGCGCAAAGCATCGCCGCCGCGATCAGCAAGGCGGGATCGACCGAAGGGGACGCGATCCGTATGGCCTTCGAAGGGCTGGATGTGGCGACGCCCGTGGGCGACATCACTTTCCGCGAGATCGACAATCAGGCCACCATGGGGGCCTTTGTCGGGAAGACCATGCTCAAGGACGGTGCGGGCGTCATGACCGACTGGACCTATCTGGACGGTGCCGACTACCTGCCGTCTGACGAAGAGGTGTCGAAACTGCGTCCGGCAGAATAATCCGGACCCGCACCCAAGGGGGGAAGCCCCCTTGGGTGCATCTGACCCCATCCCCAACATCAAGAGGTGTCCATGGGCCTTTTCATCGCACAGATTCTGACTGGGCTTGCCAATGCGGGTGCGCTCTTCATGGTTGCCTCTGGGCTGTCGCTGATCTTTGGCGTCACGCGGGTGGTGAACTTTGCCCATGGGTCGTTTTATATGCTGGGGGCTTATGTCGGCTATTCGCTGATGCAGGTGCTGCCGGGCATGGTCGGCTTCTGGGGTGCGATCCTGCTGGCGGGGCTGATTGTCGGGCTGATCGGGGTGATCGTCGAGATCTGCGTGCTGCGCCCTGTCTATAGCGCGCCTGAACTGTTCCAACTGGTCGCGACCTTTGGCGTGATCCTTGTCATTCAGGATCTGGCGCTGATGATCTGGGGCCCGCAAGATCTGCTGGGCCCGCGCGCGCCGGGGCTGAAAGGGGTGATCCGCATCATGGGGGAACCCGTGCCGCAATATGACATCGCGCTGATCATCATCACGCCCTTCGTCGCCATCGCCCTGTGGTATCTGATCACAAAAACCCGTGTCGGCACTTTGGTGCGCGCCGCCACGCAGGACCGCGAGATGGTCGGTGCCCTTGGGGTCAATCAGGCGTGGCTGTTCACGGGCGTCTTCTTTTTGGGCTGTGCGCTTGCAGGGCTTGGCGGCGCGTTGCAACTGCCCAAGGGTGGTGCCGATCTGCTGATGGATTTCAGCATCATTGGTGCGGTCTTTGTGGTCGTGGTCATCGGCGGCATGGGGTCGCTGCCGGGGGCCTATCTGGCGGCGGTGATCATCTCGGTCCTGAATGTGTTTGGCGTGACCTATGCGCCGCAGTCGACGCTTGTGCTGATGTTTGTCGTCATGGTGATCGTCCTGATGTTCCGCCCCTTCGGCCTGCTCGGGAAAGAGGAGATCGCGGGCGAGCATGGCCAGACCGGAGAGCCGGAGCGCCCGATCAAGCCCGCGGGCAATCGCATGCGCTTGCTGGTGATGGCGGGGCTGTTCATCCTTGCGCTGCTGCCGTTCTACGGCGGGAATTTCGCCGTGGTGCTGGTGACCGATATCATGATCTTTTGTCTTTTTGCCGCCTCGCTGCATTTCATGCTGGGGCAGGGCGGGTTGGTCAGCTTTGGCCATGCGGCCTTCTTTGGCGGGGGGGCCTATGCCGCGGCGCTATTTGTGACCTATGCCGACACCCCGATGGAGCTGGCGCTGGTGCTGGCCCCGATCTGCGCGGGGCTGGCCGCCGTGGTGATCGGCTGGGTCTGCCTGCGGTCCACCGGTGTCTACTTCGCCATGCTGACGCTCGCCTTCGGGCAACTACTCTGGAGCCTCGCGTTCCAGTGGGGCGACGTCACCGGCGGCGACGACGGGCTGGTCAACATCTGGCCGTCCGATTGGGCGTCGGACAATGATGTCTATTACTACCTCGCTTTTGTCTTCTGCATCGGGGGCATCCTGCTGCTGCGCCAAGCGGCTCATGCGCCCTTTGGCTATGCCATGCGCGCGGCCCGCGACAGTGCGCGACAAGCCGAGGCGATGGGGATCAACACCAAACGCATCCAGTGGGTCGCCTTTACCTTTGCGGGCATCATGGCGGGGCTCGCGGGCGGGTTGTTCGTCTTCTCCAAGGGCAGCATCTTCCCCAACGAGCTTGAAACCGCTCGCAGTTTCGACGCGCTGATCGTGGTGTTTCTGGGCGGGGTGAAGACCCTGTCGGGCGGCTGGGTCGGCGGGGCCTTCTTCGAGGGCGTCAAAGACTATCTGACGCGTTTCGAATATTGGCGGCTCGCCTTGGGCCTGCTGATCATCTTTGTCGTGATCCTTGGCCCCGAAGGCATTGTCGGATCGCTGCGCAAGGCGGGCGAACGCATTGGCCTGCTGAAAACACCGGAGGACGCGAAATGAGCCCGATCCTGTCTGTGCGCAACCTGTCCCGCAATTTCGGCGCCATCAAGGCGGTGGATGACGTGAGCTTTGATCTTGCCAAGGGCGAGCTGCTGGCGCTGATCGGCCCCAATGGCGCGGGCAAAAGCACCTGTTTCAATATGCTGATGGGGCAGCTCAAGCCGTCGTCGGGCACCGTGCAGCTGATGGGCAAGAACATCGCCGGCATGCAACCGCGCAAGATCTGGCGCATGGGGGTGGGGCGGACGTTCCAGATCACCGCGACCTATGCCTCGATGACCGTGGTCGAGAACGTGCAGATGGCGCTGATGTCGCATCACAAGCGGCTCTATTCCCTGACCACCTTCGCCCATAAACTCTACCGCGACGAGGCGCTGGCGCTGCTTGATACCGTGGGCATGGCCGACCAGTCCGAACGCCACTGCGCGGTGCTGGCCTATGGCGACCTCAAACGGCTCGAACTGGCGGTTGCGCTGGCCAATGACCCGATCCTGCTGCTGATGGATGAACCCACCGCTGGCATGGCCCCGCGTGAACGGATCGCGCTGATGCAGCTGACCGCCGATATACTAGAGCAACGGGGCATCAGCGTGTTGTTTACCGAACACGACATGGACGTGGTCTTTGCCCATTCGCACCGCATCATGGTGCTGAACCGTGGCCAGCTGATCGCCGACGGCACCGTTGACGAGATCCGCAACAACCCGCAGGTGCAAGAGGTCTATCTGGGCGGCGGCACGCTGTTCAAAGCGCAGGAGGATGCCCATGCTTGAGGTGAACGGCGTCAATTCATTCTACGGCAAGGCGCAGGTGCTGAATGACCTGAACTTTACCGTGGATCGCGGCACTGTCGTCGCCCTGCTGGGGCGCAATGGTGCGGGCAAGACCACGACGATGAAATCCATCATGCAGCTGGTGCGGCCACGGCAGGGCAAGATCATCTATCAGGGCCAGGACATCACCGGCTGGCCCAGCCACAAGGTCGCGCGCAACGGTCTGGGCTATGTCCCCGAGGAACGCCGGATTTTCACCCAGCTTACCGTGATGGAAAACCTGGAGGTGGGCCGCCAGCCCCCCCGCGACGGCTGCACCACCTGGACCGAGGACATGGTGTTCGACCTCTTCCCCAACCTCGCCGAACGCCGTCACAACCGCGGCAAGGCGCTATCGGGGGGCGAGCAGCAGATGCTGACCATCGCCCGCACCCTGATGGGCAACCCCGCGTTCATCCTGCTGGACGAACCTTCCGAAGGCATCGCGCCGGTGATCGTCGAACAGATGGCCCGTGTGATCCTGCAACTCAAGGCAGAGGGGCTGACGGTGCTGCTGTCCGAACAGAACCTGCATTTCGCGCAAGCGGTCGCCGATGGCGTGGTGATCATCGAACACGGCACACAGAAATTCGTCGGCACGTTCGCCGCGCTGCAATCGCAGCCGGAAATTCGGGATCAATATCTGTCGGTGTAGGGGCAGCGCCCGCGATCACAAGGCTGGTTCAGGCGAAGGTCTCTGCCACGATTTCTTTTGCGAAAGCCGCATCCAAGACGCCGCGGTTCAGCAAGCGATACCAGAATGCACCGTGGATCATGGTCGACAATACCTCGACGTTGCGCGCGGGTGAAAGCGCCCCGTGGTCCTGCGCCCGACGCAGCATCAGCGTCATCATCTGCTCGCGCGGCAGAACGAATTTGGCATGGAACGACGCGTGAAACTTCGCGTCTTGCTGTGACGATGCAATCAGCGACCGGATCGTTGCGCCGTCCAGCTTCAGGTGTTCGAAAACCTTGATCAGGAAGTCTTCAAGCTGCGCCCTATAGTCTTGCGCGCTATCCAAAGGCGGTTCAGCGGCATAAGAATTCGTCGCCTCGAAAATCGCTTCGAGGATGAGGTCCGCCTTTGTGTCCCAGCGGTTGTAGAGCGTTTGGCGTGCAACGCCCGCCTCGGCAATAATCGCCGCGATAGAGACCTTTTCGTACCCCGTTTCCCGCACAAGCCGCAGCGCGGCGGCTTTCAAAGCGGCGCTGGCTTCCTCGTTCGCGGGGCGTCCGCCCGACCTCTTTACCGACATGCACAGCTCCTGTTCATCGATGCAGCGTGGTATGACGTTGATTGTTAGACTGCGATCTACTAAATGCAAGTAGACCGCAGTCTATTATCTCGTTGGAGCGAAGATGTCTCAAATTTCCCTATCCCCCCGCCGCGCCTTCGCGGTAACCGCGACCCTCGGCCTGCTCTCCCTTTTTCCGCCCTTGGCAACCGACATGTATCTGGCCGCCCTCGGCGATCTTGCGACGTCGATGGACGCCACCCATACGGCGGCCGAGCTGTCGCTTTCTCTCTTTTTTCTGGGGCTCTGTTTCGGGCAAATCCTGATCGGCCCGTTGACCGATACCTACGGGCGCAAGGGGCCGCTTTTGATCGGCACCGTCCTTTTCACCGTGACCTCTCTTGTTCTGCCGTTGCTCAGCGACATCGCGTGGTTCAACGCGCTTCGTTTCATTCAGGCCATCGGGGCGAGCGCGGGCATGGTCGTGGGGCGCGCCATGGTCAAAGACCTGTACGAAGGGCGGAAGGCGGCGAAAGTCATGACGGTTCTTGTCATGTTGCTGACGCTTGGCCCCATCGCCTCGCCCACGTTGGGCAGCCTGTTGCTTGAAGCGTTTGGCTGGCGTTCCATCTTTGCGACAATGGCCCTTATCAGCCTTGTCGCGCTGGCCTTGTCCGTGATCACCTTGCCCGAGACATTGCCCGCCGAAGGCCGCCAGCCTCACCCCTTCCGCACGGGTGCAAAAACCGCCAAGCGGCTCCTGTCCGAGCGCGGATTTCTCATCATGGCGCTAGTTGCGGGGCTTATTCAAAGCGGCATGTTCGCGTTCATCACGGGATCCTCTGGGGTATTTCAAGGGATCTTCGGGCTGAGTTCAATCGGCTTTGGGCTCATGTTCGCGGCTATTGCGACCGCGCTTATCATCTTTGGCCGCATCAATGGCATGCTGTTGAACCACTATAGCCCCGAACAGATCCTCACCGCCGTCTTGCCGCTGTTCTTCGCCTCTACTTTGGTGCTGGCGCTGCTGTCGCAGACAAGCTCGCTTCTGGTATTCGCCATCCCGCTATGGATATCGATTGGCTGCGTCGGGCTGCTGTCCGCGAACGCGATGTCCATCGCGATGTCGCTGACAGAGAAAGGCGCGGGCATGGGCTCGGCGCTGCTGGGGGCGATCCAGTTCGCCCTTGCCTTTGCCGTCTCTACCTCTGTCGCGATTGGCGGGGCGGGTACGGCGCTCCCCATGTCCCTCGGGCTTGTGGTCCCCGCGGGGCTGGCAACGGTATTGTTCTTCGCGGCAGGGCGCTTCACCGTGCCTTCGTCACCGCGACTGACCTTCTAAGCCCCATGCGTGTAGAGGTGGGCAGTCGCACCCGCCCCGACACCCGCGCAGGCGATCTGCGGTAAAGCGGACTGCCTGCGCGGGGGTTAGAGTTGGCCCTTATTGAACAAGGCGGCCTACACGCCTTTCACCAAGCGCAGCGCGCCAGAAATCGCGACGTGGGTGCCGCGGTCCGACACGGCATCGCCAATACGAAACAGCTCAAACGCGCCACCCGGCAGCGACATCCAAGCGTTACTGCACCGCATATATGAGCTAGGATATGTGTGCGGGCTGGCCGCTTGGCTGAGCACGATTTTACATAATCCTAATTATCAGTTACAGATTCCGCACAAAGGCGCGACAGGGAACCCGCCTCATTGGACGAGAACTGTCTCCGCTCTTGCCGGCTACAACGAACGTCAGCGATAGCATCCCAAACCTCGACGCGGCTTCAGACGCCGGGCGCCCCTATCTGGCGGCGGCCAATGCTGCGCGCAGGGTTTCTCTGTCACCGATATGGTTCGCGAGGATGAGGATCAGGCGGGCGTTGAATGCGTCGCTTTCGTCCTTGCTTCGCCCTTCATGTGCGCAAAGCAATTCATCATAGAACCCGTCCGGATCCTTGATGTTCGGGTGAAGGTTGAGCCCCATCGTTACTGCCCCTTTCCTGTTGCGATGTCTACGGCTGACCGGATGTCTGCGGCGCTTGCGCGGGCCCACCGTGCGGCGACATGCTGGTCCGGGCGGATCAGGTAGATGCCGCAGGGCGCGTCGCCGAGGTAGCGTGCCGCAATGGCACCGCTGGGATCGTCGGTTTGCGTGTTCAGCGTGACGGTGTTTACCGTGACCCCGCCCACCTCGGCCAGTGCGGGCGGGTCGGTATTGATCGCCAGAACGGTGAACACGCCGCCCACAACGTCCAGCAAGAAGCCGTCCCTCAAGGGCGCGTCGCTGCACGTGGTGCCGACACGGCTTGTCGCGGGGCCATTCAGCGCATCGGGGCCGTTCAGTGACAGCCCGTCATAGACACATGGCACGGACAAACGACCGGAATTCACCAAGGGCCGTGCAAAGGGGTGACGGTGTGCAAGGCTCAACACCGCATTGCGGAAAATCTTGCTCATCTCTGTCTTCGGGGTAAGGAAATCCGTTGCGCGGGTGGAATTCAGGATATTCTCGTCAGCGCCGTGGACCCGCTCTTGCGAATAGCTGTCGAGCAGGCGGTCGGGTGCCAAGCCCTTGATCACCAGATCAAGTTTCCACGCCAGATTGTCCGCGTCCTGCACGCCGGAGTTGGCCCCCCGCGCCCCGAAGGGAGAGACCTGATGCGCGCTGTCGCCCGCAAAGAGCACCCTGCCGTGTCGAAACTTTTCCATACGCCGACATTGGAACGTGTAGATCGAGGTCCATTCCAACTCGTATTCCGCCCCCTCGCCCAACATGGCATCCACGCGGGCGCGGATATTCTCGGGCTTCAGTTCCTTGGCGCGGTCAATGTCCCACCCCAGTTGGAAATCGATCCGCCAGATATCGTCGGGCTGCTTGTGTAGAAGCGCCGACGCGCCGCTGTCTTTGAAGGGCGGCTCGAACCAGAACCAGCGTTCGGTCGGGAAATCGGCCTTCATCTTCACATCGGCGATCAGGAAATTGTCCTCGAACACGCGGCCCTCAAAGCTCAGGCCCAGCATCTCGCGCGTGGGAGACCGTGCGCCATCGCAAGCGACCAGCCAGTCGGCCTCAAGCTGGTAGGGGCCGTCGGGTGTGTTGATATCCAGCACCACGTGATCGCCCTGCGGTGTGACACGTGTGACCGCGTTGCGCCCGCGGATTTCAATGGGCGCGCCGTCAGATTGCGCCACACGGATTTCATCCACGAGGTATTTCTCGAAATAGGGCTGTTGCAGGTTGATAAACGCCGGAGCCTTATGGCCGTCTTCTGGTTGCAGGTTGAATTCGAACACCCTTTCATCGCCATGAAACACCTTGCCGACGTTCCACTGAACGCCCTTGTCGATCATCGCTTTGCCCGCGCCAAGGCGGTCGCAGATCTCGAGCGTGCGTTTGGCAAAACAGATGGCGCGACTACCCTGTCCGACACCTTCATGATCGTCCAATACCACAACAGGCGTGCCCTTACGCCCAAGATCAAGCGCCAGCGCCATCCCGATGGGCCCGCCCCCGACGATCACCACAGGGTGACGCCGGGGGGCAAGATCTTGATCCGCTCCCTTTTGGTAAGGGTATAGTTTGAACACGATATCATAGCGGACGTCGACCATGGTTTGCCCTCCCAGACCTGGCCTTAGCCTTGCAACTGCGCCCACATTTCCAGATCGCGCTTGTCTGTCCAGATACGCGGATGCCAGATGCCGCGGGCCTCGTCGAAGGCGCGGCTGACGTTGAACGGCAGGCAGTGCTCGTAGATCGCGTAATCCTTGAACTTCGGGTCGCATTCCGCGCGCACCGCATCCCAAGCCTCTTTCAACGTGCCGCCTTTCATGGCGACCCGCTGCGCTGGCTTGAAGGTGCTTTCGACGAAATCACGCGTGCTTTCAATCGCCCGTTCAACGGCGTCCTTGCCGATCAAGGCGCCCCCCCGTCCCGGTGCGATCGCATCCACGTCATAGGCCTTGATGTTATCGAGCGTTTGCCCCCAGTCGCCGAAGTATCCGTCGCCGCAATAGCAGGCCGAATGATCCTCCACGATATCGCCCGTGAACATGACGTTCTGATCCGGCACATGGATCACCGCATCACCCGCCGTATGGGCGCGGCCGATGTGTTTGATATCAACGCGACGTTTGCCCAGATAGACGGTCATGCTGTCGCTGAATGTGGTGGTAGGGTAAGTCAGCCCGGGGATTGATTCATGCCCCTCGAACAATCGGGGAAAGCGTTGGAACTCGCTGTCCCAATCTTCCTGTCCGCGTTCCTCGACCATCGCGCGGGCAACGTCGGACATGATGATCTGCTGTGCCCCATAGGCAGAGGCCCCCAACACGCGCACCGCGTGATAATGGGTCAGCACCACATGGCTGATCGGCTTGTCGGTGACTTCGCGCACCTTCTCGATAACCTTATTGGCCAGACGCGGCGTCGCCTGTGCCTCTACAATCATGACGCTCTCATCGCCGATGATCACGCCCGAATTCGGGTCGCCTTCCGCGGTGAAGGCCCACAGGCCCTCGCCGACTTCGTCGAAGGTGACTTTCTTCTCTGTCATATCCCCTTGGGATGCGAATGCTTTTGCCATGGTTCTGGTCCTTTTACTTTGGGGAATTTGTTGCGGATCGAACGATGCTTTGGCACCTGCCCAACCTCATCTGATACCTGTTGCGCCCTGCGGCACCGCGCCGGGTCAACGTTGTGCTTTCACCGGCCGGAGTCCGCTTCATTTCTTGCCCGGTGTCCCGTCGAACTTCTTTTCGATGTCCGCCCAGCAATCGATGTAATCATCCTGCAAGGGGGCCTCCTGTCCGGCGAATTTCGTGAGTTGCTGCGGGAAGCGGGTCTCGAACATGAACGACATCGTATTGTCGAGCTTTTGGGCCGTCAGCTCTGCGTTGGAGGCCCCCTCGAAGGCATTACGATCAGGCCCGTGCGGCAGCATCATATTGTGCAAGCTGATCCCGCCGGGAATAAAGCCTTTGGGCTTCGCGTCATACTGGCCGTAAATATTGCCCATCAATTCGGACATGATATTCTTGTGATACCACGGCGGGCGGAACGTATCTTCCGCCACCATCCAGCGTTCCCGGAACAAGACAAAGTCGATATTCGCCGTCCCTTCGACACCGGAGGGCGCGGTGAGAACGGTAAAGATCGACGGGTCAGGATGGTCGAACAGCACCGCCCCCACGGGGCAATAGGTGCGCAGATCATATTTCACCGGCGCGTAGTTCCCGTGCCATGCCACCACATCAAGCGGTGACTGCCCGATCTTGGTTTCATGGAACGCCCCGCACCATTTCACCGTCACGGTAGAGGGGACTTCGCGGTCTTCAAACGCGGCAACGGGTGCTTTGAAATCGCGCGGGTTGGCCATGCAGTTGGCCCCGATCGGCCCACGATTAGGCAGCTCGAACTTTTGGCCGTAGTTCTCGCAGACAAACCCGCGGCACGGCCCTTCAAGCACTTCGACACGGTAGACCAGCCCCCGCGGAATGATCGCGATTTCCTGCGGCGCGAGATCAATGATCCCCAGTTCAGTCGAAAACCGAAGGCGACCTTCCTGCGGGACGATCAGCATCTCGCTGTCGGCAGAATAGAAATACGCATCAACCATGGAGGCATTCACAAGATACACATGGGTCGCCATGCCGACCTGCGTATGGACATCCCCCGCCGTCGTCATCGTGCGCATCCCCGTCAGCCATGTCAGCGGCGTGTCTGTGTGCGGCAGCGGATCCCAGCGATATTGCCCAAGGCTCGTGACGTCCGCGACAATGTTGGGCGCGGATTTCCAATGGGGCAGATCGATCTTGTGATACCGGTGCGAGTGTTTGACCGACGGGCGAATGCGGTAGCACCAGGTACGTTCGTTCTGATGGCTTGGCGCCGTAAAGGCAGTCCCGCTAAGCTGCTCACCATAAAGTCCGTAGTTGCATTTTTGCGGGCT